>JALSNL010000134.1 GCA_026987055.1 Melioribacteraceae bacterium
CAAGTATAACTGCCGTACCGGTTAAAAATCCGGACTTGGTTGCCGCTGTATATTTTAAGCCTACAGTTTGTAAAGCAAAACCTAAAAATAAAAGTACACCCAACAATATTCCGGATAGAACGGATTTTTTATCGAAACTTTTTTTTAACATAAAGGGAAACAAAATAATTCCCGCAATTACAAAACGTATTGTAATAAATAGCAGCGGGGAAATTTCTTGAATAGCATCTTTAACAATTACAAAAGTTGCACCCCACAAAAGAGTAACAATTATTAAAACCGCTTCCGATGTATATTTTGATTTATTTAACAATTATATAATCTGCCTTTTTTAATGCAAGATAGTTTCCAAACAATGGTTTAATAATAACTATTTGCGCGTTTCATTTATTTCCATAAAAGTGTACAAACGTCGGTATAAAGCCGGCGGTAACATTCACTGCATTAATCATATCCAAAGTTTTTAAGTTCACGCTCATTCTTACGCCAATTTTCACTAACCTTTACACGTAACTCCAAATATATCTCTCTGCCTAAAAAATCTTCTATCGATTTTCTGGCAAGATTACCAAGTTTTTTTATCTTAGCACCTTTTTTGCCTAATATTATTGGCTTTTGGGAATTTCTTTCAACAACAATAACGGCAGAAATGTAATCTTTCCCCTTTGCTCTTTCTTTAAATTCTTCTATGTAAACTTCTACGCTGTATGGAATTTCATCGTGAAATATCTCAAGAATTTTTTCTCTTATTTTTTCCGAAACAAAAAAACGTTCCGTCTCTGTTGTAAGTTGATCGTCCGGATAATATTTGGGATGTTCGGGCAAAAATTCAATTATTGTATCCAATACATACGAAACATTATATCCTTCGGTTGCAGAAACCGGAATGATTCTTTTAAATATATTTTCTTTTTCCAATAATGAAATAGCACTGCCGATTCTATCGCTATTTGTTAAATCAACTTTGTTTATAACCAAAATAACCGGCTTTTTTGATTTTAGTATCATCTTCTGAAAGTCTTCGCTTTCATAAAATTTTTCTTCTTTCATTAAGTCTTTAATTGTTATCATAAACACAATTACATCGGCATCTTTTAAGGAAAGCTTAATATATTCAACCAATTTTTCTTGCAGTAAATATTTGGGATTTAACATTCCGGGAGTATCTAAAAAAATTATCTGATAATTTTCTTCCGATAAAATTCCAAGAATACGTTTACGCGTTGTTTGAGGCTTGTCGGTTATTATTGATAAATTTTCACCTATCAATCTGTTCATTAATGTTGATTTGCCGACATTCGGTCTGCCGGCAATTGTTACAAATCCCGATTTTGTTTTCATACTTTTTCTTGTTTTTTATTTGTAAAGATATGAAAAGTAATTTTGATTTGTATTTTCAATTAAGTGAAACAGTTAAAATTGTTTTAATATTTTTTTGAATTTTTTATATTCATCTAAAGTAAAATAAAAGAACAAAAGAATTAAAAAACCAAATACACCGCCAATTGTTTTTATTAAATTGCCGCCAAGTAGCGTTTCCGTTTTAATAAAAATATTTTTAAAGAAATCTTGAATTTTTACATATACCGAAAATACTTCTTCATTGCTTTGTACATTTCCGTTGGAAAAAACAAATAATAAGAACGAAAAAAATAACATTACAACAAAGGTTATAACTACAGACCTAAAAAAATAGCTTTTTTTATATTTTTCCGGAATCCCCGTTGAAATTTTTTCCATTATTTTAGAGGAAATTTCCATAGGAGCTTTTATAACCGGAAGTTTAAAAAGAGAATTATGAACTAATTTATGAGCCTGCAATCCGGCTCTAAAAGCTTCATCTTCGTTAAGTAATTTGTTTACAACTTCCAATTCAATAGTTGTTAAGCTGCCATCAACATATTTATTGTATAATTCCTCATAATTATCTTTCATAAAATTTCCTCTTTATAATTATGTTTAAGCAATAATTCCCTAAGTAAATTTCTTGAACGGTGCAATAATACTTTTGTGTTTACCAGAGAGATATTCAAGATTTCACTAATTTCTTTTAACGAAAAATTATCCATATAAAAAAGTATTATAGCAAGTGCATTTTTTACCGGTAATTGATTTACAATTTCAGCTATATATTCTTCTATGTTTTCCGTTGTAGAATAAATTTTATTGTCATCGCTTTTTAAGTTATAGAACTCGTCTATTGAATTCATTTGCATTCTAAGATTACGTTTTTTATTTGTTGCAATGGTTAAACCTGTGTTATATACAATTTTATAAAACCAAGTAGAAAACTTAGATTCTCTTTTAAATGAATTAAGTGAGCGAAATACTTTAACAAAACTATCTTGCAAAGCTTCTTCGGCATCCAATTTATTTTTCAACATATTGCTTAAAAGCGAAAAAGCTCTGTCTTTATATCTTTCAATAATTAATGCAAAATCGGATTCATTCCCTTTGAGTACCGAATCAATTATTTCTATATCAGATATATTTTCCATTGTAATAATTTAGACTAAAATTTAAACGAAAGGTTACATAAATATTTTTTAAAAAGTTTGTAACCATTAATGTTTTTTTTAGTCTTAAGAATTAGAACAACAAACGAAAATTTATAAGGAGTAAAATAATGGCTGAAACAACTGCAGTTTTTATACCAATAGTAATGTTCCTAGTTATAGGATTGGTTTTAGTTACATACATTTATTTTAGGTCCCGCGAAAGACAAATGATGATTGAAAAAGGTATGTCCGCCGAACAAATTGCCGAACTTTTTAAAAGTAAAAAAAATCCTTATACAATATTAAAAATAGGTATTATCACAGTGTTTACCGGTATTGGAGTTGGACTTGGTGTATATACGCAAGAAGTCGGTTATAGCGATGGTTTAACACCTTTATTTATTATAACATTTATTGGCTTGGGTTTTATTACAGCATTCTTTATTTCAAGAAAAATTGAGACAGAAGATAAAAAGTAGTTGTCTGCTTATTTAAACCGGATTTTTTGAAAATTTGTTATTGCTAATCCGAATTTTATTTAAACTGATTAGCAATAACAGAACATTAGTTACAAAAGAATTTTAAATTTTACTTTCAATTTTAATCTTAGCTTTTTCAATTAATACATCGTAAAAATATCCGGCACCAAAATCTTTATCAAGCTCTAAAACACCTTCTACAATAATGGTATCACCAACTTTAACTTGGTCTTTAGTTGTAATAAGAATATCATTATTATCATTGTAACTTGTACCGTCTTGAATATGTATCCAATTTTTATTTAAAATATCCGGATTATATTTTACTACAATTCCTCTTAACTTTACTGTTTTACCCTTTAGCTTTGCTTTGTTTTTGTATAACGATGATATTGTTTCTCCATCGCGCAACGGTTTAACTTTTACATTGTTAACCTTTTCTACCTTTGGCTTTTCATGGATTATTTCTTCGTCCGGTTGTTTTGAGGTTGCCGTTCTTAATTTTTTTGAAATATTGTTTACAAACATAATGCTTTCAAAAGTTTTGTTTAATGTTTTACTTTTGAAGTTTTTCATTTCCATTGCATCGGAATAATAGAATGTATCACCATCTTCAATTGGCATTTCAAGAATTGCCAACCATTGTTCTTTTCCATTATCATTAGCTAAAATATAAGTATAGCCTGCAGCTTTCATATGTTTTTTTACAACTATTCGATGCGTGCCTTCAGGTAAATCTATTTTTTTGTAAGCTTCATCTTTGCTACATCCGCTAAAAACCAAAAGCGCTGTTAAAAAAAGTATAGATATATTTTTCATTTTTTAATCCTTTTAAAATTAGTAGAATTAAATATACGGAAAGTAAATTAGTTTTTAAGAGTTAACAAAAAGAAATTAATTTAAGTCAACTATACAATCAAATCTATTAATATTTTTCGAAAATATTAAAATTATTTTTTTACTTTTAATTACATTTCTGAACTTCTGCAAAACGGCCAAAACAACACTTTATGTCCTAAAATAAAGTTGTTGACAATTCTTTTAATTTAATTTACTTTGATATAATATTTTACATTTTT
>JALSNL010000135.1 GCA_026987055.1 Melioribacteraceae bacterium
TTTTTTCCGCTTAATTTTCCATAGCCGTCAAACTTTTTTACATCATAAAATACTTCACCTTCAACATTATAGGCGAACCCTTTTTCTTCCAAAGACTTGATTAAATTGATAATTTCTTGCATGTGCTCGGTTGCTTTGGGATAAACAGTAGCTTTTTTTACATTTAATTTTTCAATGTCTTCAAAAAATGCTTTTGCATACTTATCGGCTACTTTTTCCAATGTTGTATTTTCTTCGTTTGCTTTTTTAATCAGTTTATCATCAACATCGGTAAGGTTCATTACAAATTTAACATCGTAATTTTTATATTCCAGATATCGCCTGATAATATCAGCCATAACAAAAGAACGTGCATTGCCTATGTGAAAATAATCGTAAATTGTAGGTCCGCAAACATACATACTTACATGCGGCGGATTGATCGGTTTAAATTCTTCTTTCTTTTTTGTTAGTGTGTTATAAATTAACATCATTTCTCCAAATTTGAAATGTAAATATAATAAGATTTTTACTATTGTTGGTTTACATATTTTATAATACTCTATTTTTCGTCCTTAAAATTTTGCCCTTATAAGTTTCAAAATAATTTGTATTTTATTCCCGAAAATTCGCAATTAAATTATATAATTTTAATACGTTAATACTTATATGAAATCTCTTAACCCGATATTTTTTTTATTGTTTTCATTATTTTTAACAACAGTAATATTTTCTCAGCAAGTTACCGTTAGCGGTTACATTCAAGATGCCAAAACCGGCGAGCGTTTACCTTATACCAATGTTTTTGAACCACACTTAAAAATAGGAACAACCACAAACAGTTACGGTTTTTACAGCTTAAGTTTTCCTTCCGAAAAAGATTCCGTTACTCTTGTTGTTTCTTACGTTGGTTATAAAACTTGGAAGAAAAACATTTCGCTTAAAAAGGATATTTGGTTATCGGTTGAATTATTTCCGAAAACATTTGAAACCGAAGAAGTAAAAGTAACCGCCGAAGGTTATGATGCAATAGAAGAAAAATCTCAGATGAGTCAAATAAATATTCCTATAAAGCAGATTGAAAACATGCCGGCATTCTTGGGCGAAACCGATGTGCTAAAAGCAATACAACTATTACCCGGTGTTCAATCCGGCAGCGAAGGCAATAGCGGTCTTTACGTACGCGGCGGAAGTCCCGACCAAAATTTAATTTTATTGGATGGAACTCCGGTTTACAATGCAAATCATTTATTCGGGTTCTTTTCCGTTTTTAATTCCGATGCAATTAAAAATGTAAATTTAACCAAGGGCGGATTTCCCGCACGTTTCGGCGGAAGACTTTCTTCGGTTCTCGAAATAAATATGAAAGAAGGAAACAATAAAGAATTTAAAGGTAAAGCAACAATCGGTTTGATTTCTTCCAAATTTACTTTGGAAGGTCCGATTATTAAAAACAAAACTTCGTTCATTGTTTCGCTCAGGAGAACTTACATCGATTTGCTTGCAAGACCTTTTATGCCGAAAGATAACAAAGGAGGTTATTTCTTTTACGATATAAATGCGAAAGTGAATCATACTTTTTCAAAAGACGACAGAGTATTTTTAAGCATTTATACAGGGGATGACAAATTTTATGCAGATAACAGTTACGAATTTGAAAATAATTCTTCTTCAAATAATTTTGGTCTCGGCTGGGGCAACATTACTTCCACACTTAGATGGAACCATCTGTTTTCTACCAAACTGTTTGCCAATACAAATTTAACATACAGTAATTTTATTTTTTATAGCGATATTAAAAGTAGTTCCAAATCCAATAATAACAGCGAATCGTATAAAGTTAACTATAGCTCGGGCATTAGAGATTTTAGCGGTAGTATCGATTTCGATTATTTACCGAATCCGAATCATTACGTAAAATTCGGTGCGAATATAATTCATCATACTTTTAATCCGGGTGTTACGGAATTTAAAATTTCCGGTGATACAAATTTGGATACCGTTTTATCTCCGGTCACTTCTCACAAAAATTTGGAATCCAATTTTTACATTGAAGATGATTATAAAATTACAAACAACTTAAAAGCAAATTTCGGAATTCATGCTTCCGTTTTTTCGGTTAAAAATAAAACCTTTTCTTCGGTTGAACCTAGAATATCAATGCGTTACTTATTCAGCGGCTGGTCGATTAAAGCTTCTTACGCAATGATGACTCAGTATATTCATCTTCTGTCTAATTCCGGTATAGGATTGCCTACGGATTTATGGGTGCCAACAACAAAAAGAATTTATCCGCAAAAAGGTTTTCAAACGGCTCTCGGTTTTGCAAAATCGTTTTACTATAAAAATGAATTGTACGAATTTAGTCTTGAAGGATATTACAAAACAATGAGCGGATTAATCGAATACAAAGAAGGTGCGGATTTTCTAGGGTTGAAATCGGATTGGCAAAATAAAGTTGAACAAGGCAGCGGAAGATCTTACGGAGCCGAGCTATTTATTCAAAAGAAAAGCGGAAATACTACAGGTTGGCTTGGTTATACGCTTTCGTGGACAGACAGACTTTTTGATAACTTAAATTTCGGTAAACGCTTTCCATTCCGTTACGATAGACGACATGATATTGCAATTGCAGTTACACATTCTTTTTCAAACGGAATAGATATTTCGGCAGTTTGGGTTTACGGAACGGGAAACGCCATAACTCTTGGTGTTGCAAAATACAGAGGTTTGGCATGGGAAAATTACGATAATTTTTATAACAGTTATTATAGACGAACTTATTACGATAAACGAAATGGTTTCAGAATGGCGGATTATCACAGGCTTGATTTATCCGTTAGTTTTAAGTGGGGAGAAAATGACAGCAATAAATTTACCGTAGGTGTTTACAATGCGTATTCGCACCAAAATCCATTCTTTTATTATTTTAGTCGTACATGGGACGAAGACGGGAAAAGTAAACGAGTGTTAAAACAAGTAAGTTTATTCCCTATTTTACCGGCAATTAGTTACAGTTATCAATTTTGATAAAGGTTAAATTTTACAATGAGAAAATATTTTTACAATTTAATGTCTATAATTTTATTTCTGTTAATTGCTCTTTCCTGCGAAAGTGTTGTTGATGTGGATTTACCAAAACATAAACCAATGCTTGTTGTTAATTGCTGTGCCAATACGGAAAAACCTTGGGAAGTCAATGTATCGTTAAGCAAAGGAATTTTAGAAGAAGGTGATATAAAAATAGTCCCTAATGCTAAAATTGAAATACTTGATAATAATAACAAATCTGTTTCAGAATTTAATCATTACAATGATGGTATTTATAAATCCACCGGAGCAAAGCCAAAAGCAAATATAAATTACACATTGCGTGTTACCACAGAGGAATACGGAACCGCAACTTCAAACTGTATTCTTCCCAAACCGGTTGAAATAGAAAATGTAACGGTTGATACCACAACTAATAAATATCAAGAAAAAGAACTTGAACTTACAATTACTTTTACCGATACACCAAATGAAGAAAATTTTTACGGTTTATCAATTTTAAAAAAAACCGAATGGGACGATGGAAACAGTGATGTGAGCAAAGAATGGTTTACAAGTAAAGATATTCTAATTAAAGAAGAAGAAGCTTTGTTTGAAGATAATCGTAGCGATGAAACTTTCCGCGGTGAACAAGCTTTTTTTGATGATTTACTTTTACAAGGGAAACAATATAGATTAAAAATATTTTTACATCAGTATAACTCCTATTATACAAAAACCGTTAGTTATACGGTTCTTCTTGTAACAATAAATAAAGATTATTACAGGTATATAATAACAAGCAAAACCCAGAGAGAAACAGATCAAAACCCTTTTGCACAACCGACAATAATTTACAACAATATTAAAAACGGTCTTGGCATTTTCGGCGGATACAGTGTTTCCAAATACAACTTAAAGCTTTCCAACTAAAGTTGTTGATTGATTTCTAATTTTTAATTTACTAACGGAATTTTTACCGAAAACTTTTTCCATTATTTTTTTATAACCGCTAAACTTTTCTTTCGGTATAAAAGCTAATAC
>JALSNL010000136.1 GCA_026987055.1 Melioribacteraceae bacterium
CCAAGGGATCCGTTTGAAAGTCTGGACCAAAGCGGTGTAGGTCAACTTGTTGAAATGGGTACGAACAAAGGTCGTTCCGTAAATCCTAAATTAAAAGTTGGTATTTGCGGTGAACATGGAGGCGAACCGGAATCCGTTGAATTCTGTCACAGAACCGGATTAAATTATGTTAGTTGTTCCCCATTTAGAGTTCCAATAGCACGCCTTGCTGCTGCCAGAGCTGCTTTAAGAAAATAAAATATAATTACTTTTAACAAGCCTATTTTACATAGGCTTGTTAATTATTTTTTAATTGGAACCTTTTTATGAAGTAATTTTGTATAAAGGAATACGTAATTTTCAGTAAGAATTATTATTGAAGAAATGGGAGATTAAATGAAATTATCTGAATTTAAATATACATTACCCAAAACAGCTATAGCAAAATTTCCGGTTAAACCGAGAGATAATGCTAAACTTATGGTTTTTGAAAAAGATTCTACTAAGGTAGAACATAAAAAATTTAAAGATATTGTTGATTACATGTCTAAAGGTGATGTATTAGTAATTAATCAAACTAAAGTTATGCAAGCACGCTTGTTTGGGTACAAAGAAAGAACAAATGCTAAAATTGAAGTATTTGTTTTAAGAGAATTAAATCGTGAAGAAAATATTTGGGATGTAATTGTTGATCCCGCTAGAAAAGTAAGAATAGGAAACAGAATCTACTTTAATGATGATCTTTGGTGCGAAGTTATAGATAATACAACCTCACGCGGAAGAACAGTTAGAATTAATTACAGTGGAGATGATATTTACAAAGCAATAGAACAGATAGGTAAAACTCCTTTACCGCCTTACATTAAAAGAGAAGCTGTTAAAGAAGATAGAGAAGATTATCAAACTATGTTTGCAGAAGTTGACGGTTCTGTTGCGGCTCCTACGGCAGGTTTACATTTTACAAAAGACTTAATAAAAAAAATTAAGAAAAAGGGAATTAAAGTTGTTCCTGTTATTCTTCATATTGGGCTTGGTACTTTTAGACCTGTAGAAGTTGAAGATTTAACGAAACATAAAATGGATTCCGAATATTTTGAAATACCGGAATCTACAGCCGAAGTAATAAACAAAGCTTTGGATTCAAAGAAAAATGTATTTGTTACCGGAACAAGCACAACCAGAGCTTTGGAAAGTAGTGTAACAGCCGGTGGACGTTGTAAACCTAATTATGGTTGGACGGATAAATTTATTTTTCCACCTTATGAATTTAAAATTGCAACAAAATTAATAACAAATTTTCATCAACCGGAATCTACTTTGCTTATGCTTACTGCTGCATTCGGTGGTTACGAAGCTGTAATGAAAAATTATAGAAAAGCATTGAAAGAAAAATATAGATTTCTCAGTTATGGCGACGCAATGCTAATTTTATAATATGAAAACTATTGCTATTATACCATCCGGCGGTGTTGGTTCAAGATTTCTTTCCTCAATACCTAAACAATATGTAAAAGTATTGGGGAAAGAACTTATATATTATACTCTTAATGTATTTCAGCAGTGTGATTTAATAGATGAAATAATTATTCCTGCACAACCGGAATATTTTGATTTATTAAAAGGACTTAAAGCAAAGTACAATTTAACTAAAATAAGTAAAGTTATTAAAGGCGGCAAAGAACGCCAACATTCGGTTTTTAATGCGTTAAATAGTGTTAAACCGGAGGCAAATGATTTAGTAGTAGTTCACGATGCTGCCAGACCTTTACTTTCACCGGAACTTTTGCAAAAGGCTATAAAATTTGCACATAAATCCGATAGTATTGTAGTTGCAATAAAGGCTAGAGATACTTTATTAAAAGCAAAAGATAATACTGTTGAAAGTTATCTTGATAGAAATAATATTTATTATGTACAAACTCCGCAAATATTCAGATATAGAATTTTGATTGATGCTTTTAATAAAGCAAACAACACTCATTTTCTAGCAACTGATGAATCAATGTTAGTAAAAAACAATAATACTAAGGTTAATATATTAGAAGGAGAATCATCTAATTTTAAAATAACAACTCAATCCGATATTCGGCTATTTGAATCGATTATTAGGTTGAGAACATCTAATTAATTTTTATTTGAAAATATCTATATAATTAGATAACTTGTATTAAATTTTGGAGATGTTATGCTAAATCTTTTAACAATTATAATTTTTTCTTACTTGGTGGGTTCAATTCCAACAAGTATTGTACTGACTAAAGCGATTAAAGGTGTTGATGTTCGTGATTACGGTAGTGGAAATGCCGGTGCTACAAATGCATCAAGAGTTCTAGGAAAAAAATTCGGATTATTAGTTGTAATTTTAGATGCTCTTAAAGGTGTTTTTGCAGTTGTTGTTATTGCACGTTTATACTTGGGAGATTTTCCTTTTCATAACGCCACTCCATTTGATGATTTTACTTTGGTACAATTTATTGCGGGATTTGCGGCTGTAATAGGACATATTTGGACCGTATTTGCCGGATTTAAAGGCGGAAAAGGTATTGCAACCGGTTTGGGTGTTCTTGTTTCTATTGTAACTGTGGATATGCTTGTTGGAATAGGCGTTTTTCTTCTTGTTGCTTCTTTATCCAAATATGTTTCACTGGCTTCAATCTCCGCTGCTATTTCAGTGCCTTTAATTATGATTGTTAGGGAAAATATTTTCGGCATCGATATTCCCAGTTATCATAATATATTGCCTTTTGCTATAGCACTTTCTCTTTTGGTAATCTATACACACAGAGCAAATATCAGCAGACTTTTACAAGGAAACGAAAGTAAACTATCTCTTTCAAAAAATAAAAAATAACTTATGCGTATTTCAGTTCTTGGAGCTGGAAGTTGGGGAACAGCTCTTGCAATAATTCTTCAGTTCAACGGACACGATGTAACTTTGTGGGAACACAAATTACTTTACGCTAGAACACTTAAGAAAACCAGACTTAATAAAATTTATCTCCCGGAAGTTAAAATTCCCAACGAAATAAATATTACTCATTCCTTAAAAGATGCTTCTACAAATCAGCATATGATTATTTTGGCTATTCCATCTCAATTTATTAGAAGTGTTTTGGAAGAATTAAAAAAATTCAATCTTAATGATGCTACATTAGTTAGTGTTGCAAAAGGGATTGAAGAAGAAACCCTTTTTACAGTTTCCCAAATCATTCGCGATGTTTTACCTGATATTTCTCCCGGTAATATAGGTGTACTTTCCGGACCCAGCCACGCAGAAGAAGTAGCAAAAAAAATTCCTACCGCGGTAGTTTCCGCTTCGTCCGATGAAGAAACGGCAAAACAAATTCAAGCTGCTTTTATGACTTCTTATTTCAGAGTTTATTATTCTACTGATATTCTTGGTGTTGAACTTGGCGGAGCTCTTAAAAATGTAATTGCAATTGGTGCAGGAATTAGTGATGGTGCAAAATTTGGTGATAATACAAAAGCTGCAATTATGACAAGAGGAATTGCAGAAATATCCAGATTGGGAATTGCTATGGGAGCCAGACCCGAAACTTTTTCCGGACTTTCCGGTGTCGGAGATTTAATTGTTACCTGTATGAGTCGCCACAGTAGAAACAGATATGTAGGTGAACAAATTGGTTCCGGTAAAAAATTAAAAGCTATATTAAAATCGATGCAGATGGTTGCCGAAGGTGTTACAACCTCTAAGTCCGCACATCAACTTGCAAGAAAATATGATATACTAACTCCAATAATTGATGCGGTTTATAATTCCTTATTCTTCGATAAAGATCCCGTAAAAGAGACTTATGAACTTATGTCCCGCGATATGAAATCAGAACACTAAAAGAATGATAGAGTAATTGGTTAAATGATTGAATGATTGATTGACTAAGTTTTTACAATTTTCTTACTTATATAATATCCTTAATCTTAATCATTTTTGCATTTAAAGAATAGTTTGTTTACTCAATTTTATGTAAAAAAGTATCTTTCCTTAAAACCGCAAGAACAAAAACTTTGTTATTTTTTGCATTCTTTTATA
>JALSNL010000137.1 GCA_026987055.1 Melioribacteraceae bacterium
TCGGTATCGGGAAAGAAAATAAATTTTAAATAATAATGTAAACAGTATTTTAATATATTTGCGTTGTAAATTTATGGAAATATTATTGTGGAGAAATTTTGATTAAAAACTATAAGCATATTATTTGGGATTGGAACGGAACAATTTTAGACGATGTTGAGCTTTGTGTTGATGTAGGAAATAATCTTTTCAAAAGAAAAAACATTCCGACAATGACAGTGGAAAAATACAAATCAATCTTTACAATTCCGGTTAAAAATTATTATGTAGCAGCCGGTTTTGATTTTTCCAAAGAGTCGTTCGAAAAAATAGGAAAAGAGTGGATGGATGAATATGAAGCACGAAAATACGAATGTTCGCTACATGAAAATGTTGAAAATCTAATGCGGAAAATTAAAGAATCCGGAATACAACAATCAATACTTTCTGCATATAAACTAAGCAATCTAACGGAAATGACTAAGTTTTTTAATCTGGAAAAATATTTAACCAACATTGTTGGTCTTGATAATATATATGCTGCAAGCAAGTTGGAACTTGGTTTAAATTTGATAAAAAAAATAAATGTTAAACCAAGTGAAATTCTTATGATAGGAGATACCGTACATGACTATGAAGTTGCCAAAACCATGGGAATTGATTGCGTTCTCTTTTCCGGCGGACACCAAAATATAAAAAAATTATTGTCTTGTAATGTTCCTATCGTTAATTCTTTAGCAGGATTGTTATAATTTTCTAAGAAAAAAATCAAAATCATTTGAGTTTTATATTAGTTTTTTTAACTTATAAATATGATATTATTAATTCTATTCTTTCTGTCCACTCAGTTATTTCCACAAGAATTTAATTTTATTAAATACGATGTAAAAAACGGACTAACAGTCTCGCAAATTTCTAAAATAGATAATTTTAGCGATGGAAGACTGATTATTACTACTTACGGAGGTGGATTAAATATTTATGATGGGCAAAAGTTTGTTGTTTTAAATACAACCAAAGGACTTTGCAGCGACAATATTTATTCAATGCAAAAAATTTCAGACAAATTAATTTGGTTAGGAACAGAAAAAGGATTAATTAAACTTCAAAACAATATACCTCAAAACTATTTTGTAAAAGATGGTTTACCTTCAAATCTTATCTGGTCATTAGAAAAAGGTCCGGAAAATACAATTTGGGTTGGAACAAACAAAGGACTTGCTAAATTAGAAAATGGTAAAATAAAGAAAATAAATAACATCTTGGTAAAAGATAAGCAAATTTGGTCTTTATTTTATGCCTCTAATGGTGTTTTGTGGATAGGAATTCCGGATGGTTTGGTTCAATATAATACGAAGACAAAAAAATTTATTAAAAACAAATATTATGATAAAATAAAAGGAGTTCATGCATTTGTAGAAGACAAGAATAATAATATTTGGATTGGTGCGGATAACGGTTTTTTTAAAATAAAAAATAATACTGTTAAAAAATTTGGTATTAAAGATGGTTTATCAAGCAGTTTAATTTGGTCTTTATACATTGATAGTAATAATGATATTTGGTTAGGAACAGAAATAGGATTAACGCTTTATAGTAATAATAAATTTATTAAAATTGGTGCTAAAGAAGGATTGGTTGATTACAGAATATGGGGAATAAAAGAAGATTTAGAAAAAGATATATGGATTGCCTCTGACGAAGGCTTGTATAAATTAACAGACCGGTCTTTTAAGATATACAGAAACTTCAAAAATAAACCAATAGATGCTTGGAGCATTATAGAAAAAAAGAAAAATGAATATTGGGTCGGATTGGAACTGCAAGGAATAACCTTGTTAAAAAACGGAAAATTTTTTGAGCTTGATAATAGTTTTAAGTTTCGTGGTTCCTCAATTTTGTTTTTAGATAATAAAAAAAATCTTTGGTTTGGTAATTCTTATGGTATTTATAGAAGCTTTTATCCAAAATACAAAGTAGCCAGGCTAGAGTATAGCAAAATTTCCGAACCTGTAACGAATATAATACAAGATAAAAAAGGTAAAATATTTTTTTCAACCGTTGATGATGGAATAATAGAATATAACGGAAAAAGCTTTAAGAAAAAACAAGAAGACTTAGTAATTAACTATATTTATATTGATTCTTCCGAAAGATTTTGGGTTGGAACCTCAAACGGTTTAAAGCTTAAAAAGAATGATTCTTTATTTGTACCAAAAGATTTTGGTTGGACAAATAAATTAACAATAGTAAGTATTATTGAAGATAAGAAAGGAATTCTTTGGTTTGGTTCCGCCGAAGAAGGTCTCTTTTCTTTTAATGATAAAATAACCTCCATTCCTAAATTTGATACCGTATCTGTTAATAATGGATTAAATAATAATTCCGTAATGGGTTTAACTCTGGATGGAAATGATAATCTTTGGATTTCAACAAATGGCGGTATTAACAAATTAAAATTAAATAACTACTATAATAATGCTGAAAAGAAAATAATTTCTTATGGATTAAATGATGGCATTACAGGAATTGAAACATTTCAAAATGGAATATTTACCGATAGCCAAGAAAATATATTTGTTGGAACTCTAGACGGACTTCTTGTTTTTGATTCCAAAACAGTTAAAGAAAATAAAAAACCACCTGTAACAAAAATAACAGCCATAAAGGTATTAGATAAAGATTTTAATAAAATAAATATTTTAGATAATGATTTAAATGAAATAAATAAAAAAGGCTTAGAGTTATCTTATAATCAAAATAACCTAACAATTAGTTTTGTTGGTATTAGTTTAATGAACCCGGAAAATGTTATGTATTCTTATAAACTAAACGGGGGAAAATGGTCTATACCAAAACACGAAGCAAAAGCTTATTTGCCTAATTTACCATACGGTTCTTATTTTTTTCAAGTAAAGTCTTCTAATAACCATGGTGTTTGGAGTAATATACCGGCAACAATAAAATTTAAAATAATTGCTCCAATTTGGAGAAAATTATGGTTTCAATTAGCTGCTGTGTTTTTGTTTTTATTATCAACATTGTTGTTTTATTTAATAAGAATAAAAAGAATTAATAATATAAATAAAGATCTTGAGGAAAGAATAGAAGAAAGAATTAAGTACGAAACCAAACTATTAAATTCCGAAAAAGAATTAAAAACAGCAAAAGAAGCGGCAGAAAAATCCGATAAATTAAAGTCTGAGTTTTTAGCACAAATGTCTCATGAAATAAGAACTCCTTTAAACTCTATTTTAAATTTTAGTAGTTTATTAAAAAATGAACTTATGGATAAAGTTGAAGAACCGTTAAGAGAAAGTTTTTCTATTATAGAAAGTAGCGGCAGAAGGTTAATTAGAACAATCGACTCTATTTTAACAATGTCTCAGCTGCAGACAGATAGTTTGGAAATAAATAAAAAGAATCTGGATTTATGTAAAATAATCAATGAATTATTTTTAGAATTTAAACCGTTGGCCATTAACAAGCATATAAATTTAGAAATAATATGCGAGTCTGAAAATTGTATTGTTCACACGGACCAATATACATTAACCCAAATGATTGCAAACTTAATAGATAATGCAATTAAATATACAAATGATGGAAAAGTTGAAGTTAACGTAAAAAAATTATCTAATGGAAAAGGAATAGTTAAAATTTCCGATACCGGAGTTGGAATATCTGAAAATTTTCAAAAACAAATATTTAAACCCTTTTTACAGGAAGAACAAGGATATAGCAGAAAATTTGAAGGAGCCGGACTTGGATTATCTCTGGTAAAAAAATATGCTGAACTTAATAATGTAAAACTTTCCTTTACAAGCAAAAAAAATATTGGTACTACTTTTATAGTAGAAGTTGAATGTAAGTAAGTTTCAGATTAAAAGAATTAAATTGAAAACCATTGTTTATTAGTAGTTGTAATAAACCTTTTTGGTAAAGGCTTTCCTTAATTATGTTTTGTCGTTTGTTTATATCTGAATTTTATATTCTCCATTATTAGTTCTTATTTTCTTCTTCCGGCGTCTTTATTCTCACACCTT
>JALSNL010000138.1 GCA_026987055.1 Melioribacteraceae bacterium
CAATCGGATAAAATATTAATTGAAAAAACAAATGAACTTTTTCAAGCAATTATAGAAAGTGAACTTTCTAAAAGTTTTATCCGGTCTATTAAAGAAGAAGACTATTATTTACTTGGTAAAGTTTTATCTGAATTGTTTAACGAAGATTCGCTAAAGAATTTTGAACCTTTAAAAAAACTTGTTTATTGTTTTCTAAATTTATTTAGAAATACGGAACTACTTGAAAGAATTGAAGATGATAAAAAGTGGACAACTATAATTTCCAAATTAATTGAACAATCAAATTTTAATACCAAAAGACTTTTTGAACAAAGAGTAAAACAATATCCTAAAAAAACATTATTCAAAGTTTTACGCGGTAAAAATGAAACAGACTATACTTGGAGAGATGTTGATGAAAAAATAAATAGGTATTCCTCTGCATTGTTGAAACTTTCCGGAGAACGCAGCACTAACCCTAAAATTGCTTTTTTAATGAGTAATAGTTTGGAAATGGCGTTGCTTGATATTGCTTGTTTAAATAGCGGAATAATCAATGTAATGATTCCTGCTAATTCCGTTCCGCAACATATCTCTTTTATTATTAATCAAACCAAAACCGAGTATTTACTTATTGCTGATGAAAAACAATTAGCCAAAGTTAAATCGGTTAAAAGAGAATTAAAATCAATTAAAAAATGTGTTTTAGTTGATGGTATTAGTGCGGAAGATTGGGTAATGTCTTTTGCGGATTTTATAAATCTCGGCAAAGATTTTCAGCCTGAAAATATTGAACCTCAGGAAATAAATTCTTTAGCAACTTTAATGTACACTTCCGGAACAACAGGCGAACCAAAAGGAATAATTTTTTCGCAAAAAAATATTGTATTTAAAAGATTTTGTCGTGCAATAGCGCTTCCCAAAATTAATGATGAAGATGTGTTCCTTTCCTACTTGCCTTTATTTCATACGTTCGGAAGATGGTTCGAAATGATGGGAAGTTTATTCTGGGGTGCAACTTATGCTTTTATGGAAAATCCTTCGGCAGAAACAATGATGATGAATATGCAGATGGTAAAACCCTCCATATTTATAAGTATTCCCAAAAAGTGGATTCAACTTTACGAATTCATTTGCGCTAAGGTAGATATTGAACAAGATGATGAACAAGTAATTGCAAAAGAAATAAAGAAGGTAACCGGTGGAAATTTACAATGGGGACTTTCTGCAGCCGGATATCTATCACCGGAAGTTTTTCAATTTTTTCAAAAGTATGGCATTCAGCTAATGAGCGGATTTGGAATGACAGAAGCCACCGGCGGAATTACGATGACACCGCCCGGAATGTATAAACCGAATTCACTAGGTAAAGCACTGCCGGGTATTGAAATTAAACTTGGCAATGACGGAGAACTACTTGTCCGCGGCGATTATGTAATGCTCGGATATTTCGATCAGAAAAAAGAAGATTGTTTTATTGAAGGAAATTGGTTCCCAACCGGCGATATAATGAAAATGGATTCCAATAATTTTATTGAAATTATTGATAGAAAAAAAGAAATATATAAAAACATAAAAGGCGAAACTATTGCTCCGCAAAAAATTGAAAATCTGTTTAGAGATTTTGAATTGGTTAAACAAGTTTTTGTTGTTGGTGATCATCGTCCGTTTAATACCGTTTTAATTTATCCCGATCAAACAAATGACGCTTTCCAAAAAATGTTTGATGATCAGAAAGCAGAATATTTTTCAAATATTATTGTAACCGTAAATCAGTTTCTTGCTCCATTCGAAAGAATTGTTGATTTTAGAATTATTGATAGACCTTTCAGCGAAGAGAAAGGAGAACTTACACCTAAAGGAACCTTTAAAAGAAGAATAATAGAAAATAATTTTGAACAGATAATCAAATCGCTTTATCAAAAGGATTATCATTCGCTATACTTGGAAAATACCGAAATAAAAATCCCAAATTGGTTTTTACGTGAACGGGGCTGCTTAAGCAGCGATGTAAGAATAGAAAAAAATAAAATTATTTTACCGAAATTGGAAAAACATCTTACAGTTGAAAAAGTAGGAAACAGAAGATATAGAATTGGTGATTTTATTTTTCAAATAAATAAATCGGAAATTGAATTACATGAGTTTTTTATAAATCCTATTTATTGGTTAGGTAACGAGGGATTAGTTTCTTTTACCGATGAAACAATTTTGCAATGGTATAGACAAAGCAAAGAAGAAAAAACCATAAAATTTATTAACAAAGTAAATGTTGATAAAAATCTAAAATTAACTGAAGTTTATTTTGATAAAATTGCCAACGCCGGTGAAAGATCTTTATTTGGTCTTCATTTAGCTTTGGTTATGCTGCAATCCTATGATGCGGATAAAGCTGAAAAAGGAATTGAATACCTATCCAAACTGTTATTGGATGAATCCCAACAAATATACAAAATAGCATTTTATTTTTTAGATAAACCTCAAATTGCTTCAAATATAGAAGCACAAAAAAGCTTATTCCGGTTGCTTCTTAAAAAAGTTAAACCTAATAATTTCAAACAATACTTTAAAAAATATTTAACCATTGGACCGGATTTATTTGATGAAAACATAAAAAATCAAATAGTATCAACACGTAAAGAAACAGAAGTTATAAACGTAATAACAGATATTCTAAAAGAAAAAATAGAAAAGCATTTACACAGTAATGAATTGGAAGATACTGTTATTCCTATTTTATTAGAAATACTTGCACTTTACGGAATTAAATATCCAACAAAATATGAAAATATAAGAAGAAGACTGGTAGAAATTCAACTCAATAAAGACTGGCAAAAACTATCCGAAATGGCATTGGCAGCCAGAAAGAAAATGAGAAAAGGCTTTAGAAAATGGTTAGGTGAAAGTGAAACAGTTGCCGTTGATATTGAAACGGAAGAAGAATACGGATGGAGTGATGTTATTATTTTTGAAGAGGACATAAATGAAGAAGCAAAAGAATTATTAGAAAACGCCATAAGCAAAACAGCAGTTTTACGTGAATCAATATTTTTATTCTATAAAGGAATTACTTTAAGATTAAGCAACATTTTGCCGGGTGGAATTTGGATAAGTAAACATTTGGAACATCCGGAATTTGTAATTTATCGTGTGTCTGTTCAGTCCAGACACGAAGGAGCTTTTGATATTTTATTAAGAGTAAATAATAAAATAGAAACAATTAAAATACTTGAAGAAATTAATTGGTTAATACTTTCCGGCTCTCAACATTACCTAAATGAATTAGTTGAAAACTTTGGCGGTTATTGGAGTGAATATAATTTGTGGAGCCAAAAATATATACCCGGTATTACAATAGAGAATTTCTTTAGAAGACAAGCAAGAAAAAATGATAAAGAGTTGGAAGAAAGATTATTTTACTTGTGGCCGTTTTTTATTTGGAATGCAACGGCAGCGTATATTCATTTTTGGGAAATAACTTCCAGAAAGTATCAACTTAAAAATCCTTCGGCTTCAAATATTATTGCTCCGTCGCATGATTACCAAACCGGAACAAGATTTGAAGTATTAGGCGAAAGAGAAAAAACCAATTCGGTATGCCATTTACTTTTTACATTTTATAATAAGTTTGTTGTTCCGATTGAAGAAAAATATAGTTTCGTAAAAAATAAAAAAACATGGGATTATATCTTTTCCGGCATAAACAATGCCGAAGGTGAAACAACAGGGAAAGATATACTTAGAAAATTTTTAACCGAGATTGAAAACAAACCTGAGAAAGAAGAAATTGCTTTACGATTAAAAGCTTTTTTAGATAACATAGAAAATTACGGTTACATTCCCAAGCAATTATATTTTGCAATTAAAAGGTTTTTAAGATGGTATAAACTTAACAATGATGCTTCTATAGACGCACAAGCGGAAATGTTAAACGGTTTGTACGAAACTTATAATTTAAGTGAACTGGAAAAATTTTATCCCGAAACGCGTTCCAGATTTTATCTTGAAACTGTTTTCAAGTATTCTAATGAAGAGT
>JALSNL010000139.1 GCA_026987055.1 Melioribacteraceae bacterium
AACAATCCGTTCAAATAGTGTAATAGGTTTATTAATCAATAATAAAATTTTGGAGTAAAAAATGTTAAAGAAAAAAATAACTAGAAGAAGTTGGGCAGAGCCATATAAAATAAAAGTTGTTGAACCGTTAAAAATGTCCACAAGAAAAGAACGGGAAAAGTATGCTAAAAAAGCCGGCTACAATACTTTCTTATTAAAGTCTGACGAAGTTTATATAGATTTACTTACAGATAGCGGAACAAATGCAATGAGCGACAGACAATGGGCAGGAATGATGCTTGGCGACGAAGCTTATGCAGGAAGTAAAAACTTTTATTACCTATGGGATAATATAAAAAAATATTACGGCTTTCCATATTTTGTTCCTACCCATCAAGGTAGAGCTGCCGAACACATGATTTCTAAAATACTAATTAAACCGGGCGATTATATTCCGGGTAACATGTATTTTACAACTACAAAACTTCATCAAGAAATGGCAGGCGGTAAATTTGTAGATGTTATTATTGATGAAGCTCATGATCCGTATAATGAACATCCTTTTAAAGGTAACATAGATTTACAAAAATTGGAAGACCTCATTAAAAAAGTTGGAGCGAAAAAAATACCTTATGTTTTTATGGCGGGTCCCGTAAATATGGCGGGTGGTCAACCTTTCTCAATGAAAAATGTAAGAGCCGTAAGGAAAATATGCGATAAACACGGAATACAACTTTGGTTTGATGCAACAAGAGCAACAGAAAATGCATATTTTATAAAAGAAAGAGAAAAAGGATTTAAAAGTAAAACCATAGCAGCTATTTTTAAAGAAATGTGTTCTAACTTTGACGGTATGTGGGTTAGTGCTAAAAAAGATTTAATGGTAAACATTGGCGGAATTATAGCTACTAAAAATAAAAGAGTATATAACGAAGCAAGAAATATGGTTGTTGTTTACGAAGGGTTACATACTTATGGCGGACTTGCAGGAAGAGATATGGAAGCAATGGCAAGAGGAATTGAAGAAATGTTGCACTATGATAGTATCAAAGCCAGAATTGGACAAGTAAGATATTGCGGAGAAGAACTTGCCAAATATGGGATTCCTTTTGTAAAACCAATTGGCGGACATGCAGTATTCTTAGATGCAAAAAAATTCTTGCCTCACTTAAAACAAGATGAATTTCCCGCTCAAACTCTTGCGGCTGAAATTTATATTGATTCGGGGGTTAGATCAATGGAACGCGGTATTGTATCTGCCGGAAGAAATAAAGAAACAGGTGAACATAATTATCCTAAGCTGGAATTAGTACGCTTAACATTCCCGCGTAGGGTTTATACTCAAGCACATATTGATGTTACCGTTGAATCTATTGCTTCCGTATATCAAAACAGAAAAAAAATTAAAGGTTTAAAAATGACTTATGAACCAAAATATTTAAGGTTCTTTCAAGCAAGATTTAAAAAACTATAATAGTGTAAAGTTAACTGTATTTTGTCGGCAAATGAACCCTCTCCCAAAGGGAGAGGGAGCAGTCCCTCTCTTTTAAGAGAGGGGTTGGGGTGAGTTTTTAGATTGCCGTCATTTATGAATTAACATAACAATAGTATATTTCCATTGCGTTGAATAAATAAACAAACTATGATAGATTCCAATAAAAATAAAAGCGAGTTCTTAATCGAAAGAGATAAATTATTTAACGATAAATCTCTAATTAAGAATTCGCTTGAATTTAGCATAAAGTACAGCTTACTGGTTGAAGAGTACATTATTAATTTGGTACATACAAAAAAAGTAAACTGTGTTTTGGCTGCAGTAGGAAGTTTTAGCAGAAGAGAACTTTCTCCATATTCTAACATAGATCTGATGTTTATTGTTACTGAAATTATTACTCACGAAGAAGAAATACATAATTGTGTTAATAAACTAAAAGATTCCGGAATAGATGTTTCTTTTACAATACGTGAATTCTCTGATATTTCAAAGCTAATGAAAGAAGACATTTATTCATTTACACAATTTTTTGAAACCCGTTTTATTTACGGTAATAAAGAAATTTATGATAATTGGACTACACATTTTTTTAAGGAAATAAAAAATTCCAATAAAGAAAAACTAATTTTTAACTTAGTTGATGATATTGAAAAAAGGCATAAAAAATTCGGGAACTCCCCTAAAGTTTTAGAACCGAATGTAAAATTTTCTGCCGGAGGATTAAGAGATATTCATACAATTGAATGGATGTACGCAATTAAAAATGACTATATTTTTTTTCAACAAAATGAAATTACACAAACCGAAAGATTCCTAGAATTACTTTATTCCGAACAACAACTAAGTAGAACTACAAAGAAAGAATTACTTGATAGCTACAGTTTTTTATTAAGAACTAGAAATCTATTACATCTGATAGAAGGGACACGAAAAGATAGGTTGGAATTCGCCAGTCAAGAAAAAATTGCAAATGAATTAGGTTATGACGGAGATAATTGGCAAAATTTTATGATGCAATATTTTAAAGCTGCTACCGTTATAAATCGTTTTGCTAAAACAATGATAAAAAAATGTAAGCAAGAATTTGCTCCGCAATTATCCGATTATCTAAATATTAAACTTGATGATGACTTTTTCATAAAAGGAAAAATTATTTCTTTTACAGGTAACAGAACATTTACAATCTCTGAAATTATGCGAGCTTTTTACTATAGAGCTTCCAATGATGCTTTTTTTGAAAAAAGTTTACGCTCGCGGATAATTGAAACTGTAAACCTATATGAAAATTATGAACAAACGGAAATTCAATCTTCGGTTTTTTTTAGAGAAATTTTGAAACTTCCGGCTAATGTTGGGAAAACTCTTTCTGCTATGAATGAATTTGGTTTCCTCGGTATTTTCCTAAGAGAATTTGAAGAACTCAACGGATTTTTTCAAAAAGGAATTTATCATGTTTACACTGCCGATGAACATTCTCTTATTGCTCTTCAGAATACAGAAAATTTACATACACAAAATACTCCTTTCGCAAAAATTTTCCATACATTGCCTTCAAAAGATATTTTATATATGGCAATTCTACTTCATGATATTGCCAAACCAATTAGCGTACAAGGACATGAAATAATAGGAGCTGAAATTTCCAACAATATTATGGAAAGATTAGGTTATGGTGAAAAAGATATTAGACTTGTAGAATTTCTTGTTAGGCATCATCTTACAATGGAAAAAACTGCTTTCCAAAGAGATTTAAATGATCCGGTTACTTTAGATGAATTTGTTAGTCTTTTTCCATCTGTTGAAGTACTTGATTTGCTTTACCTTTTAACCTTTGCCGATTTATCAGCCGTTAGTCCGGTTATTTGGACTCAATGGAAAGAGTCTTTATTAACTGAACTGTATTTGAAAGCAAAAGAAATGCTTGAAGAACAACTTTCGGGTACAGAATTAATTTCAATGAAATCCCTTGAGATATTAGAAAATAACGAACTTTTATATGATGAATCAGCTATTGAACACTTAGAACAAGTTGATGATATTAGCTATACTTTTTATTATTCCCAAGATGAAATTAACCAACATGTTCAAGAAATTAAAAAAGGAGCTAAAACTTCCGTTTTTATTACAACTGCAAATGCTTTAACAAATATTACCATAATAACACAAGACAACAAATCATTATTATCAAATATTTGTGCCGTACTAACTGTAAATAATTTAGAAATACATGATGCTAAAATTTTTACAAGAAAAGATGGAATTGTTATTGATAGTTTTAGCGTTACCGATTTTACTACTAGAAAAGCAATAGATAAAACAAGAGCGGAAAATATTAAAGAAATGATTATTAAAATTTCCAACAATGAAATTAATATAGAAGAAGAATTTGAAAAAATTAAATGGAAAAAATTGGAATATGATTTTATCAGAAACCATCATATTATAGAAATTAACTTTAAAGAACATAAAAAATTTAATATTATAGAAATTCATTCGCAAGACAGAATCGGATTACTTTACCAAATTACACGAAAAATTAG
>JALSNL010000140.1 GCA_026987055.1 Melioribacteraceae bacterium
ATAAAATGTAAAGTTAATTTGGAAAATATTTCTTTCCTAAATCCGTTAAATTCATCATCGGCGGAAAAGAAATTAAATAAATCAAAAAGTGCCATTGTAGCTGTTGGCTCGTCGCCATGCATTTGAGACCACAATAGAACATTAATCTTTCCCTTCCCAATGGAAATTAAATTAATTTCTCTGCCTTCAAGAGATTTGCCAAGCATTTTAATTTTGAATAGTTTTTTACTTTTTAATTCTTTAATGTTTTTTAAAACATCTTTATGCTTAAATCTCGCTTTGGTAAAGCTATTATTTTTATAAGTAGAATATGAGTCATATAAGTTTTGAAGATTGAAATTTTGTGACATAATATTTCCCGTAGAAATTAAAAATAATAAAGTAATTACTGTTAATAGTTTCATAAAAAAATCCAATTATTTATATTTAATAGCAAAAGTAATTGTAAAAATAATAACTTTAGAAAGCAATTATTTTTACAATTGTTTTCTAAATCACTTGCAAACATTAAAGTAATCATTATCTTATAAATAGTAATAATAAATAACTTTTATATATGGGAAAAATTATAGCAATTTCAACACCTAAAGGCGGTGTTGGTAAAACAACGACAGCAATTAATTTAGCACTTGCACTTTCTGATAAGAAAAAGAGAACTCTATTAATTGATTTGGATCCTTCAGGACAATGTGCTTCTTCTTTAGGATTTATGCCTAATAGTATTAATGGAGATATTTTGGATGTTTTTAGATTCAGTAAATCTTTTAAAAGTGTTATTCATAAAACCGAAAACGAAGATTTGGATTTTGTTCCAATGAAAAGTTTAGATTATGCGAATGAAAAAAAATTAACAAATCTAATATCGCAAGAGTTTCTTTTTAAGGATATTTTGTCTTCAGAGATTTATTCATATAATTATATAATTATTGATTCCCCTCCAAATTTATCAGGAACTACAACCAACGTTTTATTAGCTGCTGATTCAGTGCTTATTCCCGTTAGATCGTCACAGCATTCTGTGAATGAGGTTAATAGATTTATAGATCACATTGATTTAATTAAAGAAAAATATAATTCCTCTTTACAGATTGAAGGTTTATTACTAACAATGTATGAAAGTAAAACAAAAGCTTCTTTTTTAGCTAAGAAGTTAATTTTAGAAAAATATCCGAATCATGTTTTAAATTTGGTAATTCCAAAAAATGTTGAGGTTTCCGAAGCATCGTTTTATAACAAACCTATTTTAAGGTTTAACCCTAATGCAAAATCATCCATAGCATATAAAAATTTAGCTGAAGAGTTGATTAACAGGCATAGTACACCAGTTCTATCATAATTTATTTTAACAGTTTATATTTTTTAATAAGCTTGTCAAAAATTCACAATAGATAATATAATTAAATGTAGAACAAATTAATTTTTAAATTTTAGTTCTGTTGGATAGCTTTTAGGAGAATATTAAAACTATATTTAGGTTTTAAGGGTTCTTGACTGTAACTAAACTATAATCTCAATTTATAAAATATATTTTTTAAGGCGTCTGTTAATATTATTTCACGAATCATTTAGACTTTCAAAGAAGTTGATAATCTTAAACCAGCTAATGTATTTAATAATGATTCAATAGTTTAGCTTATTTTTTTTATATAGCTTCTTCTATATTTGAATATATCTTAAATATTGTATCTATTTTTGTTATTCTTAATATGGCGGATTGCCTTGGATCTTTAACAACAAGTTTAATGTTTTCTTTCTTAAACTTTTTCTTTTTATTAAAACTAACTATTGTACTTAAAAATGTTGAATCAATAAATGTCGATTTACTTAGATCGATTATAACCGAATTATTTTCAGTGATTGTTAAACCGGAAAGGTGTTCCTTTAATTGTTCGGCTTCATTGGCTGTGGCTCTTAATAAATCAACATTAACAATTATAGAATCTCTTTTTTTTATTGTTTGAAACATAGTATTCCCAACATCCACCATGGAATTATTCAGAAATGATTTTCTTTCAAATGTATTAGTATTCATTTTTTCTCTCCCAAGTTTTATATAATTCTCTTTTCAAATACTAAACAATAGAAGTAACTTGGTTTAATTGTGATTTCCATCAAAGAAAACATTTATTAATGTCTCATTATAATCGTTAAAAGAAATGAATAATTAAGTTTGTTAAGAGGAAAGTTTTAGAAAAAACATTATTTAAAAAATTACTATTTTTAGAATAATGTTAATAGTTCTTTCAATACATAATGCCGATATTTATAGTTAAAGTGACTTGCTGTAATGACTTTTTAAAGTCTCCCTCAAATTGTTCAATACCCCCATTAAGAACTTGTGTTATATAGTAACGTAAACTAACACCTGTTAAATTATTCGGATTATTACCAATATTTGTTCCGATTCCAACATAACCGCCCAGCCCTAAATGCGCTTTAGCTTTGCCAAAAGAATTAAAGAACTCCTCTTGAGCCGGTGTAGTAATTATCATAGTAGGCCCAACGCCTGCATTTAAAAATGGTCTTAGATTGTCAGTTAAATCATCATAAAACAATCTATACATAATCCCAAAATTAAGTGGAAGCAGAAAAACTCTATTCTTTTTTCCTTGAATTGGCAAAGGATAACCCCAATAATTATATCTTTGTATTTCTCTTTCACTTTTTGATTCATAAATAGAAAAATCCATAAAACCGGTAATTTCATTAGACAATTCATATCTATAAAATCCACCTGCTCCAAACCCACCTTCTCCAATCATTATATCAAAACCAATAGAATTATCCGGAAAATTCAGATGCGGTTTTTCATTTGCCAATTTTCCAATTTTTTGACCGTTAATCAAAACCAAAGGAATAATAAAAAGTATGTAGATAAGTTTTTTCATAATTTCCAAATAAAGTACTTCAGAAAATTAAATAATTATAATAGAAAGTCAATATAAATATTTTTCCACAGAATAGGACTGAGTTTTGATAAAAGAAGCCCAATTATTATTGAGCTTCTTTTTAAGACCAAAATAATTTAAGATTGGTTTTGCGAAGCAATTAAATTAAGAGCGCTTCCGGCTTTAAACCATTCTATTTGATTTGCATTTAGAGTATGGTTAAGCAATACTTCATCGCTACTGCCATCTTTATGTTTTAATACCATTTTAATTTTAGAACCCGGAGCTAATTCTTTAATTCCTAATAAACTAACTTTATCATCTTCCAGTATCTTATCATAATCACTAGGATTATCAAATGTTAGCGGAAGAACACCTTGTTTTTTAAGATTTGTTTCATGAATTCTGGCAAAACTTTTTACTACAACCGCTTTGCCTCCCAAATGGCGCGGTTCCATTGCCGCATGTTCACGACTTGAGCCTTCACCATAATTTTCGTCACCAACAATTATCCAGCCGATTCCGTCTTTTTTATATTCTCTGGCAACTTCACTAACTTTTTTGTATTCACCGGTAAAAATATTTTTTGTTTCGCCGGCTTTATCGGTATAAGCATTTATTGCACCCAACAAAAGATTATTTGAAATATTATCCAAATGTCCTCTGTATTTTAACCAAGGACCTGCCATTGAAATATGATCTGTTGTACATTTTCCTTTGGCTTTAATTAGTACAGGTAAATCAATAAAATCATTACCATCCCAAGGCGGAAATTTTTCTAACAATTGTAATCTTTCGCTATTAGGATTAACTTTTACTTCAATAGCACTTCCATCTTCAGAAGGTGGTATAAATCCTTTTGCATCTCCCATAAAACCGTTTTGAGGAAGTTCGTCTCCATAGGGAGAATCCAATTTAATCTCTTCTCCGGCATCATTTGTTAATGTATCGGTTTCGGGATTGAAAGTAATTTTACCGGCTAGAGCCAATGCTGTAGTTAATTCCGGAGAAGCAACAAATGCCAATGTGTTAGGATTTCCATCTTGGCGTTTTGCAAAATTTCTGTTAAAAGATGTTACAATACTATTTTTCTTACCTTCCGGATTATCCATTCTTGCCCACATT
>JALSNL010000141.1 GCA_026987055.1 Melioribacteraceae bacterium
ACCATTATTGCAGTTGGTGTTGCTAAACCCATTGCACAAGGACAAGCAATAATCATAACCGCTACAAAATTTAAAAGCGCTCTGTTAAAAGAAGGAGATTGTGGAAAAATCATCCAAGCGACAAAAGTAATTATAGCAATAATTATTACCGCCGGAACAAATACGGCTGCAACTTGGTCGGCTAATTTTTGAATTGGTGCTTTACTTCCTTGAGCGGATTCAACAAGTTTAATTATTTGACCTAAAACCGAATTATCACCAACAGCAGTAACCTCGTAAATGAATGTTCCGTTTTTATTTATTGTTCCGCCAATTATTTCAGCACCAATATTTTTTTCAACCGGAAAACTTTCGCCGGTTAACATCGATTCGTCAACGGTGGAATAACCTTCAATTATATTTCCGTCCGAAGCTATTTTTTCTCCGGGTTTTATAACAACTTTATAACCTTTTTTAAGTTCACTTATTTTTATTTGTTTTTCGGTTCCGTTGGAAATTATTGTAACCTTATCCGGTTTTAGTTCCAATAATTTTTTTATTGCGGAATTGGTTTTGCTTTTAGCTCTCGTTTCCAAAACCTTGCCAAGCAATATCAATAAAATTATGACGGCGGCAGTATCAAAATAAACATGCGGAATAACAACGCTATTTGAAATCCACGAAGGAAACAATGTAGCAACCAAACTATATAAATAAGCGGTTCCCGTTCCTACTGCAACCAATGTATCCATATTGGCAGAAAAATGTTTTAAGTTTGCCCAAAAGGATTTATAAAATCTTTTACCGGAAATAAAAATTATCGGCGTAGTTAAAATCAATAAAATTTTATTTGTGTAATCAATAGAAAACGGCCAAATGGTTTGAAAAAAATCAAAGCCGCGCAGCATACTTATTATAAAGATTGGTATTGTTAAGGTTAATGCAAAAAATAAATCGTGTTTAAGCGAATTAAAGTGTTCTTCAAAAACCTTGTCTGTTGAATTTTCATCGTTTGGTAACGATTGTGATTCATTAACTTCTTCGGTATGTAATTTATAACCGTATTTACCAACTGCACCGGCGGCAATTTCCAAATCTACATTCTTATCCAATTCAAAAGAAACTTTTTCGGCGGCAAGATTAACATAAACATTTTCAATACCGTCAATTTTTTTTAATGATTTTTCAACGCGTGCAACACAGCTTGCACAAGTCATACCTTCTACCGGCAGATTATATTTTATTTTTTCATTAGACATTTTGTTTTCTTACTTAGGCAACAACATTATAGCCGGCTTCTTTAATTGCATCAATAATTTTTGATTCGGAAATTTTTGTTTCGTCATATTTTACTTTTGCAGAACCGATCTCCACATCAAAAGATTCCAAACCAAGTTCTTCCAATTCTACTTTTACAGCCATAACGCAATGTTTACAAGTCATACCTTCTATTTTAAATATTTGTTCTTTCATATTTTTCTCCTATTTGTTTTATGCAAATATAGAGTTTGGATAAAAATCTTCCGTTATATTTTTTTATAAAAATGTTATAATATTATTATTACAATTGAGGAATGAAAACAGTACAGATTTAGTGAATTGAACAAAGTAGTTATTTAACAACTATATCCAATCAATTGATTTTCTTTCGGAAGAGATATTATTTTTAAACTCGCTTGCTGTAAGTCCGGTATTTTTTTTGAATTGTCTTGAAAGATGTTGAACGGAACTGTAACCGAGTTTGTAAGCAATTTCACTTAGTGTTAGCTCGTCGTATTTTAAGTATTCTTTTACTTTTTCAATTTTTTGTAAAATTATAAAATGTTCAATTGTTATGCCTTCCGTTTTGGAAAACAAAGTGCTAAGGTAAGTATAATCTTTAGTTAATTTTTTTGAAAGGTGTTTGGGGAAACTAATTTTCGTTAAATCTTCATCCGTATAATTTTGAATTATGGAAATAATTTCTTTTTTAATTTTTTCGATTATTCTTGCATTTTTATCATTTATAAGTTCAAAACCATTTTCTTCCAAAACTTCGGATATCATGTTTAACGGAAGTTCGGTTTTGGTTTGGTATGTTTCCACTTCACCCAATTTAATTGATTTAATTTTAACATTCAGTTTCTCCAACTCTTCTTTTACAACTTTAATGCAGCGGTTACAAACCATATTTTTTATAAATAAAATATGTTCGTCTTTATTTTGCGTGCTTTTATTCATAATTGGGCATAATAGTTACAATTGTATGTTATTAAAAATACAAATGAATTTGTAAAAAGAAAAACATACGAAGAAAATATTTATAATTATCTTGAAAAGATGATTCTTTTTTGATTACTTTGCATCACATAACTAACAAATAAATATAATTAAAATATATTGGAGAACCGATTATGTTAATGGTAAAAGATGTTGATTTAACTCCAAACCCTCAAGCGTTAAAATTTATTCTTAATGAAAAAATTCTAAATAGAGAAACACGTAGTTTTGAAAGCAAAGAAGAAGCCGAAAATGATCCTTTGGCAAAAGCAATTTTTGAACTTGAAGGAGTTGTTTCCGTTTTCTATATGGATAAGTTTATAACCATTGAAAAAGCTCCGGATGTAAGTTGGGGTAAAATTCAAATGCCTTTTGTAAATCTTATAAAAAATTTCGATAAAAACTTAATTCCGGAAGAAGATGAAAATTTTACTCCTTCGGAAAACGAAACCGAAAAGTTAAAAGAAATAAATGATTTGCTTGATAAAAGTATTCGTCCCGCTTTAGCAGGCGACGGCGGTGGTTTGGAAGTTTTGGACTTTGCCGATAATATTTTAACAATCAGATATCAAGGTGCTTGCGGAACTTGTCCAAGTGCAATTACCGGAACTTTGGTTGCAATTAAAAATATTATCAACAGAGAAATTGACCCGACTATAGAAGTTAAACACGGATAGTTTTTATTGCTCTTTGTTGCTATAACGAAGAGCAATTTTTTTACTTAGTGTTAGTGTAAAAATTTTCTTATAATTTTTTCAAGTTGCTCAAACTCAATTAAAAATGCATCGTGTCCGTGCGGAGAATCTATTTCACTATAGGTTGCTTTGGGAATGTATGATGCCATTTCTTTTTGTTCCTTTGCAGGATAAAGAATATCGGAATTTATTCCTACGCAATTTGTTTTACACTTTATGCTTTTTAATACTTTTTTAACTCCGCCTCTGTCTTTTCCGATATCGTGCAAATCCATTGCTTTGCTTAGATACAGATATGTGTTCGCATCAAATCTTTTTGTTAGTTTATTGCCTTGGTAATCCAAATAACTTTCCACTTCAAAATAGTTTTTTTGCTTTTGCGATAGATTGATTTTTCTGCCGAATTTTTTATTGAAAGAATCATAGCTTCTGTATGTCAGCATTGCAATTTTTCTTGCAAGCTTTAATCCGGCTTCAGGTTGTTTTTTATAATTTCCTTTATTCCATTTCGGATCGTTTATTATTGCGTTTCGTGAAGCTTCGTTTAAACCGATAGCCCAAGGTGAATGTGCTGCAGAAGTTGCAATTGGCATAATGCTTTCAACAAAATCAGCGTACATACTTGCCCATTCCAAAACTTGCATTCCACCAAGAGAACCTCCGATTGCCATTTTGATTTTTGTGATTCCAAAAGAATTTAGCAGAGCTTTTTGAACTCTTACCATATCTCTAACAGTAACTTCCGGAAAATTCATTCTATATAATTTTTTTGTTGAATGATTCTTGCTTGCCGGACCTGTTGTTCCGTAACAACTACCCAAAACATTTGGACAAATAACAAAATACTTTTGAGTATCAATTGCTTTGCCTTTGCCAATTAGCGGAGACCACCATCCTTCTTTGCCGAAATACATTTTATTGTATTTGTACAGTTGCGGAATTGTTTTTGAATTTTGTAATTCTTCTTCGGTTATTATTCCTGCAACGTGTGCGTTTCCGGTTAACGCATGGTTAATCAAAATAACATTGGTTTTGTTTTTATTTAACTTCCCGAATGTTTGA
>JALSNL010000142.1 GCA_026987055.1 Melioribacteraceae bacterium
TTGTAAAAGTAAAAACGGATTAATCTTTAAACCGTAAATTTAATAAGAATATTTACAGTTAAGTTTTGGTTCTGATATACTAATCACTATTTGGTTTTAGTATAATTCCGATAACAAAGCGGAACTCAAGCAAAAAAGTTACACATATATTTTACATTTTTGCCCGGATTTTTTTCGGCTAAAATAACGTTGACAAAAATAATGCTATTGTGTAACTTTAAGTTTATAATTTTTAACAAAAAGAACCAAATAAAGGCAGGTGATAAAAATTGGTTGGAATTAACGTATCGGAAAATGAAAATATCGATAGAGCATTAAAGCGATTTAAGAAAAAATACGAACGCTCCGGTGTTTTAAAGGAATATAAGAAAAGAGCTTTTTTTACAAAACCTTCTGTTGAAAAAAGAATGGAAAGAATAAAAGCAAAGAGAAGAGCGTATAAAGAAAATTTAAGATCCAGAAATTAAAAAAAGTCCGGTTATTAACCGGACTTTTTTTGTAAAATATTTTTTATTTATAATAAACAATAACTTTATCTTAAAAGTAAAAAGTTTTAGTATTTTTGACCATTATTATGTAAATAATATTTTTCAAAATGTGCAACAATTTTTGTAAACATTTCATCTACATTATTACAAAAATCGAATAGTTTCAAATCCTTTTCATTTATCATTCCATTATCAATTAAAGCTTGAAAGTTTATTATACTTTTCCAATAGTTTTCATCGTAAATAATAATTTTCATGTCTTTTTTTATTTTACCGGTTTGCATCAATGTTAAAATTTCCATAAACTCATCCAAAGTGCCGAAACCTCCGGGGAAAACAATCAATGCTTTAGCTAAATAAGCAAACCAAAATTTACGCATAAAAAAGTAGTGAAATTCAAAGGCCAATTCTTTTTTAACATATTTATTTACAAATTGTTCAAAAGGTATGCTAATATTAAGACCAATAGAATAACCGCCTGCTTTTTTTGCTCCTTTATTTGCAGCTTCCATTATCCCGGGACCTCCGCCACTACAAACAATAAATCTCTTTTCTTCGTTAGTTGGCAAGCCCATTGACCAGCGTGTAAGTTTTTCTGATAATCTAACAGCATCTTCATAGTATTTTGAGTTAGAGAGCAGAATTTCCAATCCCTTTAATTTTTTCTTAAAATTGCGGGAAGTGGATTTATTTTGTTTTTTGAACTCTCTAAGTTTTTTTTCAGCATCTTTTTTTGATACTAATCTGGCAGATCCGAAAAAAACAATTGTATCAACAATATTATTTTTTTTAAATCGGTATTCAGGTTCAAGAAACTCAGATAGAATCCGTAAAGGTCTGGCATTAACCGAATTCATAAATTCCATATTTTCATATGCCTTAGAAGGTAGATTTGTTTTGCTCATATTTTTAAAACTCCGTATATATAGAAATAAACATAAAGAAATATTTTAAGAAATTAGTAACAGTATATTGACAAGAAGTCTAATATTATAATATTTATTTTTCCAGATATTTAGGTAAGTGATTATTACAAAAAACATACCTTAAAATAAAATCTCTTAGTAGAAAGATAGCGATTTTCTAAATACTGCTTAAAAAAGAAAAATATGTAATTGGACAGAAAAATAAGATTAATTTAAAATGCAGAAAATGTTTTTACATTTTCTGCATAAAAAATCTTAAATTATTTATTGTTAGGCTTTGGTAAGTTCTTGTTTTCTGCCGGTAAGTTTTGCTCAGGTAATACCGGTGTTGATGGAACAGTTTGGGAACTGGAACTTTGAATTATACTTTCTCTTTCTCCTTTGGTTGTTTGTCCGGGTAAAAAGAAAAGGTTAATTATTATAGCAAGTGCCATAAGTCCACCACCTAACCACCAAGTAGCTTTACTTAAAAAGTCAGCAGTTCTTCGTGATCCAAAAGCAGTGCTAAATCCTCCAACACCACCGCCAATTGTTCCGGAAAGACCGTCACCCTTACTAGCTTGCAATAAAACAACAATAATAAGCAAAATAGCAATAATAATTGAAACTGTAATTAAAAATGTGTACATATTTTCCTCAAATGTTTGTAGCGGGGGAGGGATTCGAACCCCCGACACGTGGATTATGATTCCACTGCTCTAACCAACTGAGCTACCCCGCCAAAAAGTTTTTTAGAGAACTTTAAAGTTATGTAATAAAATACGTAACTTCAAGCTTCGGATTAAATTAGTAGCTATTTTTTATATTATTCCATAATATATCTAATAAACTATTAATGTTTTTATCTGCTACGGCAGAAAAGGGGATAATTTGTTCGTTAATCTCCTTGGATATTTCTTTTATGGTTTTTTCCAAATGATTCTCTGAAACCAAATCTATTTTTGAAATGCCAATTATTTTTTTCTTTTTTGATAAAATTTCGCTGTATTTATTTAATTCTTTTAATAGTGTTTTATAGTCACTAATTATATTTTCCGAAGTGACATCTATTAAAATTAAAAGTAATTCTGTTCGTTCTATATGTTTAAGAAACTCATGTCCCAAGCCTTTCCCAAGATGAGCTCCTTCAATAATTCCCGGTATATCGGCTACTGTAAAACTATTGTAATTTTTATATTGAATAATACCTAGATTTGGCTTAAGTGTGGTAAAAGGATAGTCAGCAATTTTAGGTCTTGCAGCAGATATTGTAGAAATTAACGTTGATTTACCCGCGTTAGGAAACCCAACAAGACCAACATCGGCAATTAGTTTTAATTCTAGAATTACTTCAAGCTCTTCACCTTCTCTACCCGGTTGAGCAAAACGTGGTGTTTGATGTGTTGAAGTTGCAAAATTACTATTGCCTTTTCCGCCACGTCCACCCTTGGCTAAAATATATTTACTGTTATTCTCGCTTAAATCTGCCAGAACAATATTTGTAACTTTGTTTTTAACTAATGTTCCTACGGGAACTTTTATTATTAAATTTTCGCCATTTCGTCCATCTTTTAATGCTTTTTGTCCATTTGCTCCTTTTTCGGCAATATACTTTTTCTTATATCTAAAATCTAAAAGTGTATGTAAATTTGAATCGGCAATTAGAATAATATCTCCGCCTTTGCCACCATTTCCACCGGATGGACCTCCTTTGGGAACGTATTTTTCACGTCTGAACGCAACGGCACCATTTCCACCGTCACCGGCTTTTACATATATTTCTGCGTAATCTATAAACATTATTAACGTTGGAGAAAGTAGTTGGATATGAGAGACTTAAACTTTTCAACCTCTGCATAAGTAGTATTTATATAGTTTTGCTCACAATAATTATCAATTATTCCTATAGCATCCTGCTCTGTTTTGCTTTCTGAAATTGCATTAAGTATTCTTTGATAATCTTCCATATCGTAATCGAATATAATTTCAATTGTTTGGGACATATCTTCGCTAGAAACCATATCTTTAAAAGATATGGACGATGATGTAGATACCTTTGCAGCAGATGTTTGTGTATCGGAAATAATTTCTGTTTTAGTTAAAATTTCATCGTCATTATCATTTGTAAGAAGTTCATTTTCTTCCGGTATTGTCTCAAATTCAGTTTCATTTTTTACTTCAATATTTTCTGTCAAAGCTTCCTCTTCCGGTGCGTCTTCTATATCTTCTTTATCAAGATAAGTTAAATCTGAAAATACCTCGGTCATTTCTTCATCGTTACTTTCGCTTAGTGTAATATCTTTTTCACCATCACTAAGTTGTTGAATATTTTGATGTTCATCTGTTATATTTTCTGTAGTTTCCGTAATAAGATTGTCTTCTATTTTGGATTCATTGATATACTCATCCACTTCTTTGATTTTTTCTTCTGTCTTTTCAAGAATTTTTTCTTCTACAAATAAATCTTCTTTTCCTTTAGTAGAATCTTTTAATTCCATTGGAGGTTCATAAACCGATTGAAATTGAGCCAGGTTAACATCATCTTCATTAAGAGTGTTTTCGTTGGCCAAAGATTTTTCTAATGTGGATTCATCAAGTTT
>JALSNL010000143.1 GCA_026987055.1 Melioribacteraceae bacterium
CCCTCGTCTCCGCTCGGTATGACATTTTAAAGTTTACTTTTAAGTATTTTTTATAAACAATGTACAACAATCTGAAAAACAAAAACCAATTTGTTTCCGGCATAAATAAAAGTTTGATATATTTTAATTATCTTAATTTCGTTATTATCAGTTAATAAAAATTAGAAAGATTCCGCTTAACTAAATATTTTAAATCATTTCACATAGATATTACTTTTTAAAATGAAAAGAAAAGCTTACAGAATAAACAAAACCGGTTCAATTAAAAATTTAATTTTAGTTGAAGAAGAATTAGCCGAACTAAAAGCAAATGAAATATGTGTTGAGGTAAAATCAATAGGATTAAACTTTGCCGACCTTTTTGCAATTTGGGGTTTGTACAGTGCAACACCAAAAGAAAGTTTTATCCCCGGATTGGAATATTCAGGAATTGTAATTAAAAAGGGAAGTGGAGTTAGTGATTTTAAAATTGGTGAAAAAGTAATTGGACTTACACGTTTTGGTGCGTATGCTACTATAGTTAATATTGATGCAGCTTATGTTTTTAAACTTCCTGGAAATTGGAATTTCAACGAAGGCAGTTCTCTGTTGGTAAATTCTTTAACGGCTTATTATGCTTTAAAAGTTTTGGGTAATATAAAAAATAACAAAACCGTTTTAATACATAGTGCTGCCGGCGGTGTGGGAATTTATGCTAACAGAATTGCTAAAAAATTTAATGCTTTTACCATAGGAACAATAGGAAATGAAACTAAAAGAAATTTGCTAAATAAGGAAGGATATAATAAAGTTATTGTACGAAGTAAAAATTTTAAACCGCAATTAAAAGAAAGTTTGGGAAACAGAAATCTTGATATTGTTCTTGAAAGTATCGGAGGAGAAATATTTAAAGATAGTTTTTCTTTGCTTGCTCCCGAAGGAAAACTTATAACTTTCGGTTCGGCTAATTTTGCAACACCGGGTTCAAGACCAAATCCGTTTAAACTTGTTTATAAATATTTAACAAGACCAAAAATTGATCCTATGAAAATGATAAACACAAACAGAGCCGTAATGGGTTTTAATCTTATTTGGCTTTGGGAAAAGAAAGATGAACTTCAAAATTATTTTATGGAAATTCAAAAACTTAATTTGCAAAAACCTATAGTAGGCAAAGAATTTATGTTTGAAGATTTGCACAAAGCTATAAATTACTTACAATCCGGTAAGTCTGTTGGAAAGGTGGTTGTAAACGTTAAATCCTAATTTTATATTAAAGATTTTATTTTTTCAGCAAATTATTAAAATAGAATTTTGTACGAAAATTTGTATTTCTAAGTCAAAAGTGTTTGAAAATAAATAGTGCAACCGATAGAAATAATTTTAGTATGGAATAAGTAGTTTTTTTATTCAAAAATCATAGTTAAATAATTTTCACCTAATCATTAAAATACCATTCTTAAGTTTTAACTTCCTATTTTTTACACCCTCTTGTATAACTTTTTCATATTCTTTTTGTGCTTTTTTTAATGGTATGGTTCCCTGAAGAATTTCATCCAATTTTGTATCTGCATTTTTATCTAAATAAATATTAGTTAAATTCTTATTATAAAATGGTTGGATAGTTGAAAGATTAAATTCCGTAAATACAGTAGTATCATTGGGATTAAAGAACTTAATGGTACACGAATAATTATCAATGGTTGTATGATATCGTTTGATATCACTATCTTTTACTTTCAGTTTGCCGGATTTTTCTAATAATTGTAAACAATAATCATACACTTCTTGTGCGTAATCAATATTTGTTTCTCCTTTACTTATTTTATCTATAATTCTATCTTGATCGATATCAATTGCTATAAAGTCTTCCCCAATTATTTGGTTTCCTATTCCTGATTTACCTGATTGATTGGAAGATTTAATAGTATAACTTTTACCGTTATAGATAAAACTATACTTGAAAATTTGTAATTTTGGCGAACAACTAAAAAGCAAGATAGTGTAAGTTAACATTGAAATGAGGAATATGCTTTTCTTAAAAGTCTTTCTTGTTTTCATTTTAATTACCTCAAATAGTAATTTAACTTATGAGAAACATCAGTCTGAGAAAAAACATTTTAACCTAATTCAATTTACAATTATTTTTTATAATTATATAATAATTCAAGTATATTTTTATCATTAACTAATCCGAAAATATCTTTATCTTCATATTTAGATTTAAGAGATAAATCCGGATTATACATTACAAGAAACTTATTAGCTTCCTGTTTATTTTTACTGCTTATCAAAACATAGGCAAGTATGCTTAACTGAAAAATTGTAATTATATTGATAATGTTTGATATATTTGAAAGCATATATTTCATACTTATTTTAAAAGTTATACTAAAAAATAAAATATACAAAACATAATTTGTTTTACTTAGGTAAAATTCCGGTTACAAAAATGAGAGAACTTTAAATGGATAAAAAAGAAGAACTAAAAAAACAAGCAGCTGAAAAGGCTGTTGAAGAAATTCAATCCGGTATGGTTGTTGGGCTTGGAACGGGAAGTACGGTTTATTATGCACTTCAAAAGATTGCCGAGTTAATAAAGAACGGACAGCTAAATGAAATTGTAGGAATACCAAGTTCTAAACAAACCGAAAAGTTAGCTGACGAGATGAGAATTCCATTAACCACTTTTGAAGAGCATCAAAAAATTGATGTTACAATTGACGGAGCCGATGAGATTGATAAATATCTTAATTTAATTAAAGGCGGTGGCGGTGCTTTACTTAGAGAAAAAATTTTGGCACAAGCAAGTAAAAAACTTGTTATTGTTGCCGACGAATCAAAGCTTTCACCTAAGCTAGGTACACGCTGGGCAGTGCCAATTGAAGTAATTAAATTCGCATATCCGCTTGAAATGGAATTTGTTAAAACTTTAGCCGGTGAACCCGAATTAAGAATGTACGATAACTTAAACGAACCTGTTATAACCGATGAAGGAAATTACATTTTGGATGTAAATTTCGGCACAATAAGAAATCCTTTTGAATTAGCTTCCAAATTAGAAAGCAGAGCAGGAATTGTTGAACACGGCTTGTTTTTACATTTGGCGGCAAAAGTAATAGTTGCTAAAGAAGAGGGAATTAAAATATTTGAAAAAAAATAAAAATATTTAAAAAATATGGAACCTTGATACAAATTCATTGTACAACAGACTGTTTTTTTAACATAGAATCTTGAAATAAAATAACTCACTTTATAATTTTGCTCTCGTAAAAAATATAGGTTAACTAATTTTATGAGTATTTCTGTAAAAAATCTTACCAAAAAATATCAAACACAAAGAGCTGTAGATAATATTTCATTTGAAGTTAAAACCGGAGAAGTACTTGGATTTCTTGGTCCAAACGGCGCCGGTAAAACAACTACAATGAAAATAATTACCGGCTTTATGGCTCCGACTGATGGAGATGTAAAAGTTAATGGCATTTCAGTTAGGGAAGAACCTGAAAAAGTTAAACAACAAATCGGATATTTGCCGGAAAGTAATCCGCTTTATCAGGATATGCCTGTTTTGGAATATCTGGAATTTATAGCAGAATTACAAAATGTGCCAAAAGAGAAAAGGCAAAGTCAAATTGTGAAGATGGTAAAAGTTTGCGGGCTAAATGTAGAAAAGCATAAAAAGATAAGTGAACTTTCCAAAGGTTATAAACAAAGAGTAGGTTTGGCACAAGCTTTAATTCACGATCCCGAAATTTTAATACTTGATGAACCTACAACCGGACTTGACCCGAATCAAATTGTTGAAATAAGAAATTTAATCAGAGAAATAGGAAGAGAAAAAACCGTAATCCTAAGTACGCATATTTTACCCGAAGTGGAAGCTACCTGCGATAGAATTTTAATTATAAACGAAGGCAAAATTGTTGCCGACGGAACTTCCGAATCTTTAAGAAAACAAGCCCAAGGGCAAGAAGTTATTCGTGTGGAAATTTCGGAAGCTGATGAC
>JALSNL010000144.1 GCA_026987055.1 Melioribacteraceae bacterium
AAAATATTCTTTAAGTAAAGATATTTCATCACCAAGGTCTGGCAATTTATCGGCACGAATTCTACTAACCCATATTTCCGGGGTACGGTTATCATTAAAGTTTAGTTTTCGCTTTACTTTATTCCAAAATTTATAATTTGTATCCTTATGCATATCAAGAATTCCATCCTTATCACTATCTTCCCATAAGCCATCTAAATCCATATAATAAAAATCTGCTAAATAATTATGCCAATAAGGATCGCCTTCATCTTTCAAGCGGTTAAAAAGTGGTGCTTGAATATTCCCTATTAAAATGGCCGCTTGTAAGTTTTTATTATTCTTATAATAATCCTGTAAAATTTCTCTTACTTTTTTAAAAGATGTATTAGTTTTAAGAGAGTTATTAATAATTACCTTATAACCTTCATCTTCCAAATCTGCTTTGTAAACTACAATTGAATTTTGTAATGGTTTACTTAAATGATTTTCTATAACTAACAAAATAGTTTTGTTACTTTTAGTGAGTTTTTCTGAATCTGAACAATGTGTAAAAATAATAATTAACAAAATACTAAGTAAATAAATTACTTTTTTCAATAGACTTTTTCTCCTGATATTCTTCTTTTCATTTTATACATATAGATAGAAAACAAACTATCCCTTCCATTTCCGGGAAGTCTGAAAACAAAATCATTTTTAATTCTTGATATATAATAAGGATTATCTCCTACCTTATTAATTTTTTTATTATCTAATACTCCCCAAAAACAACTTTTAATGTCCAATTCATGGCAAATATCAATGGTTTTACCATTTCCTTTTGTCCATGGAAGACATAAATGATTACCTGCATCGGAATCCAAATGCTTATGTATTTGATCCCTTGCAAATTGTAAATCTTCCAAAGTATCTTTTTCCGAACTACTTTCAGAATTAAAATATTTTTTATTATTAGCTTCTTTAATTACAAAATTTTCTATTTCCTTTTTCCAGTCACTTTTGCTTTCCAAGGCATTATTATAAATTTCCTTGCACTTATTTCTAAATTCTCCGGATACTTCAAATTTAGGTCCGGCAAACATTATAGGAGCTGATTCAAAAAGAGGTAACCCTACATACTTTTCAAGAGTTGGTTGCACTCCAATATTTTCTTTTGTATAGTAAGGCGAACCCTTAAAATTATATGGAATAACCTCTGTATCTTCTTGAATATAATCAGCAATTTTTGAGTTTATAAATATTTCTCTATGAAACAAAGTATGCGATTCAATATTTACAAAACCGGAATTATACATTTCCTTAATTTCATTCCAATTACAAAGAGTATTATCATCGGAATCAATTTTATGAATTTCTTCTATTGAGCATTCATTATTCCAACTATTTTTAAGATTTTTTCTTAAAGATGTGCCTTCTTCGGTAACACCGGGAATAACAAAAACAGTTGCGTGCATTTTGTGTTTTTCTAATAACGGATATGCAAACCGCCAAACACTGGAGCGAGCATCATCAATGGTTAGTAAAACCATTTTTTTTGTAGAAATTGATTTTTTCTTTGTAAGTATATCATAAAACTCATAGATAGATAAAGTTTTATAACCATTATTTTTAAGATACATCAAATGAGCTTCAAATAATTCCGGTTCAATTGTATGATATACAAAAACAGGAATGCCGTCTAAATTTTTAATATTATTTTTTGAATATACAAATTGAGGATAACCTGCAAATAAAGATTTAATTTCTATAGCGAGCTGATCTTTTATAGAATGTTTCATACAAAAAGCCTAAGGAATAATTGGTTGAATAAGTTTCCAATAAAAATTAAATATTGCTGAAAGAGCGGATATTCCATATTTAAGAAAACTATATTTTTTAATTAATGCCGGAGCTACATAAAGATCGCCTGAATACAAAGCTTTCTTATCCGAAACTATTTTTATTTTTTGAACTGCTTTACGTTTTTCAATAAATTGTTTGAAATTTTGAACTATTAATAAATTTCCTTTTATGTATTCAGGAAAAACACCTTTTACAATAACAAAAGCTGCTTGCATCAATTCATAAATTATAAATACAGGAATTAATAAAAATAGAAGTATTACAGAATAGTGTGAAAAAATAAATAACCATCTATTATAAGTTTGCCCAATAACTCTGAATTTACGTATTTTATCAACAATTTTGTTTTCATGAAGGGCGAAAGCTGTTGGAACGTATAAGCAATTGTAACCGGCTCTCAATAATCTTTGATAAAATTCACCGTCATCGCCCCAGCCTAACATAAAGTTTTCATCAAACCCTCCAACTTTTAACGCTGCTTCACGCCTTAACAATGTAATTCCGCCACCTGAATTGGAAGAAATTTTATCTTTTGTAGGATCATAAACTTTATCCCGTTGTTCGGAAATTGCTGCGCCAAGATAATGTACTTTAGTTCCTGCCGTATAAACTATTTCCGGTTTATCCCAATGCATTAATCTTGGAGTACAAGAAGCTATTTTTTCATCTGATTCCATAATTTTTAATAATTCGGATAAACAATGTTTATCAAAGTTTAAATCATTATCCGTAATAAAAACATACTTACTTGTTCCTAAGTTTAATGCTTTATTTCTTAAAATATTTAGTTTCTTTGTATTATAAGGCAAAATATGAATTGCAACTTCCGGAAATTTTTCTTTTGCAATTTTCAGTGAATCATCAGTGGAATGATCATCAATAATTGAAACCGAAATTTTAACATCTTCACTTTTATAAAGTGATTCAAGAGTTGATAAAATTGTATTTCTACCGTTAAAATTGAAAATATAAACTTCTATAACTTCATTATTCATTTGTTTCCACAAAATTATTATTGTTTGTATTAAGGGTATTTTCTGAGGTTGGTTTATAAAATAAGTATCCGCCTCCACCTAAAATTAGCGTATTAAGTATATCTAAAAAGGAATTCATAAATGATATTATTACAGCATCATTAACAGACATTCCAATTAATGTAAAAAAGGCTACGAATGTTCCTTCTTTTACACCAAGTCCTCCAATTGATATCGGAATCATCATAACCAGCATTATGAGCGGAATAAATAGGAAAAAATAAACTATTGGAATATGAATGTTAAATGCCAGAGCAATAAAATAGTAAGTTAAAACCCGTGTTACCTGAACAAGTAGTGTAATAATAAAAGCAAATGATAAAGTTTTCGGATGTTTTTTATATTCTAAAATAGAATTATGTAGAGATAAAATATTATCTACTATCTTTTTATTTTTAATACGTTTGAGTAAATTTTGGATAAAATTAACCGATTCGGTTCTTTGGAATATATAAAAACCAATAAATACAATTATAAAAAGAGCTACCACATAAAATTTTATATTAAATTTATCTATTAAATCGCCTGCAAAAAAAACAGAAACCACACCAAAAGTTAACAATGAAAACATTCCGAGAACACGATCTACAAATACAGAAGAAATGCTAACGGATTTTTCCGAATTATCTTTTACTAAATAATAACCACGAACTACATCGGTACCAAGACTTGATGGAAGAAAAATACCTAAGAAACTACCAATTGCATTTATTAAAAATAAACGTCCGAATTTAACACTAATATTTCTAACCTTTAACAATAAATTCCATTTAAATGTTAATTCAAAACGTTCTGTAAGATTAAGAAACGAAGCGATTAACAATAAAAATATATTGGCATTTTTTAGGTTTTCTAAAACCTTATCCCATTCAATATTGAGCAATAAAAACAATAATAAAGAAATGCTTACTATAGTTTTTAATGCAATAATAAAAGATTTTTTTTTAATCATAATTTAAATAAATATCCGGTCCACCTTAGGTATTCTATTCGTCTATTTTAATATTAAGAATTTTAGCAGCATTTTTGTAATATATCTTTTGTAAAACCGTATCAGGAAGATGAATTCCATAAATTTTCCAATTACCTTGATTTATTGCACCTTGCATAGGATAATCGATATACTCATTATCAGTTTCTAAAAATTCCCAATGAGCTTGATAAAATTTTTCTACTGTCCAACCTTTAACACCGTAAAGAGAACCACCGTCAGTTCCAAATACAATTCTATCCTGATATTTAATAAAGAATTTTCTTGTAGTATAAGGTTGTCTTCCTAACTCCGAAAGGGTAGTGCTCATATCCAGATAATAATTAGGGTAAGTATCCAGTAAATATCCTGCATATTCTAAGTCGTCAACATTCCATCCCATGTGACATCCGATAAATATTGTATTCGGGTGCTTTCTTAAAACATTTTCACGTCCTTTCATTATTGTTTCTCTGCTGGGAAATTGAGGACCATAATAACTCCATTCGGGGAATCTTCTTAGTTCACTATATCTCTCATTAAATCTGTCAATTGGTAGGAACATTGCAGCAGGATCGCCCATGTGCCATAATATTGGGACTCCTAATTCGCCTGCTTTTGCCCACAACGGATCTAAACGCGGATCATCTACCGGAATAACTTTGCCGGAAGTATCCTTTGTTTTTAATCCTAAATTTTTCCATAGCTCTCCATCACCAACAGCGCCCATTTTTATAGCTTTTTCTAATTCACCAGGTAACTCGGCAATGCGTTTATCGGTCATTACTCCTGCCGGAAAACCTGTGGGCCATAAATTCATAAACCTATCAGGGTACTTTCTTGAATAGCGATTAAGAACTTTTTCCAAATCTCCGTTTTCAACATCTGTATTTATAACAATTCTTAAACCGACAGAATCCATAGATTTTAATAAATTTTCCGGAGCTAAAACTTTTTTATCATATTCCGTTCTAAAGGCTGAACTAAGATGAGCATTAAAATCAATAACCGGAAATTTTGCTTTTACAACTTTTTTGCGTTTTAACTTTAAAGTGGAGCGTGGTTCAAAATCGGATAAGAGAATATCATTCCCTAAGAGTAATTCTAAAACTTTACCATACTCTTTGGGTTTTAATATAATATTGGAAGGATATTTGGTTTCTACATATGTTATTTGAAATAATAATAATAATGACACTATCCCAACAATAGTAGTAATTGCAGATAACCCAAATGATTTTATAAACTTAATAAAATAGTAAACCAATAAAGGAAATATTAAAAACCAGCCAATAAAAATAAAAATCAGCTGATAAAATAGTAATCTGTCATGCCCTTGTCTATTGAGATAATTTGTTGAAGTGAAATGTTCAATTGCATACGCAGGATTAAGAATTAAACTTAAAATTATTAAGCCAATTCCCAATAATACAGAAGTAATTAGATAAAGCTTAAATTTATTTAATTTGAAAATTTGTCCAAACAATATAGAAGAAAACAATAAAATAATACCACTGCTTAAAAAATAAAAGCCCAGCAATGTATTTCTAATATTTTTCCAGTTGGCATTTTTACCAGAGTTTACTTTCCCCAATAGTTCAGGGTTTATAAAAACACCAATACCTATTATAAATATTCCTAAAATGATAAAAAACAATAATGATTTTTTCGACATTTAAAAGATTTCCTCCAAAAGAATTTAATGTGGTCTTTCTTTAAGTATTTTTGCAGGAACACCACCTGCTATTGAATATTGTGGTATTTCCCCAGAAACGACTGCTCCTGCAGCAATTACCGATCCTTTGCCAATCTTACTACCGTCTAATAAAACTACATGTGCGGCAATCCAAACATCTTCTGCGGTTACAACACCGCCTTTGCCTTCAAAATCGGGTTGTTGATTTATTGGAATATCAGTTCGGTCAAGTTTATAATTTCCGCCGCCAACAATGTATGAATATGCAGCTATTAAATTATCTTTACCTATAACAACTTTATTAGAGGAAAAAATTTCACAATTAAAACCAACATTTGCTCTTTCTTCTAAAATAATTTCACCGCCTTTACAACTAAGAATGGAATTTCTTCCGATAAAAACTTCATCATTTAATATTATTCCGCTATTATCCGAACCTTTTGCATCCAACAAAACATTATCATCTATAATTACATTATCCCCTAGAATAATTTTTTTCGGGTGTCTTAAAACAATATTATTTCCAAATACAGCACCCCGCCCAACTTTACCTAAAAGAATTGGATAGAATTTACCTCTTAGAAATACACCAAGTGCGCCCGGAATTCTGGAAAAAAATAATACAATTAGTTCATATTTAATTAAATCCAAAAATTTATTACTGCCAATAACCAAATCCATGTATCGTTGAATTTTTGATTTTTTTTGCCCGGAAATAGAATCTTGAATTTTAAAATCTTTGTTACTCATGGTTACTACTTATTTCAATTTATAATAAATTATTTGCTTTGTACCAATCAGCCGTGCGTTTTAATCCTTCGTCCAAATCAACTTTCGGATTATAGCCAAGAATATTTTTTGCTTTTGAAATATCAAAAGCTCTATCTTTAATAAAAAAATCTATTCTTCTACGGAAAATAGGAGGTGAAATGCCCAAAGGTTTGCAAACAAGTTCACAAAGTGCCCCGGCAATCCAAACCGGCCAAACAGGAATAGATGATTTGGGAACAGGTTTATCTAAAATTTTAGCTATTTTTTCTACCAGTTCCGAAAGTGTTAAATAACTGTTTCCACCAATTGTAAATATTTCGTTATTAGCTTCTTCTTTTTCACCGGCTAAAACAAATCCTTCAACCAAATCTTCAACAAATGTTAAATGATATAAAACATTTCCGCTGCCTATCATTCTGAATTTACCATTGTTGATAAATTTGAAAAGTTTTAAAAATCTTGTATCACCAGGTCCGTAAATACCAACTGGTCTAACAACAGTTCCTTTTAAACCTTTCTCTTTGAAAAATTTTAATGCTAATTTTTCACCATCTAATTTTGATTCTTGATAATAATCACCCGGATTATAAGGATGTGTTTCTTTTGCCGGGGGATTTTTAATATCTCCTTGAACGCCGACTGTACTACAATGAACAAATTTTTTAACATTTGTCTCTTTTGCAGCTTCTAAAAGTTTACGTGTACCTTCAACATTCACATCCCAAAAATAACTTTGGGGAACCCCTTCTGTTCTGAATGCAGCACCAACATGATAGACAACATCAACATCTTTCATGATATCTTTAGATATTTCATCTTTTGCCAAATCAGCATAAACGTATTCAACATCCAGATCCTTTAACAAATCCAAATTGCTTGTTTTTCTAACTAAAGCTCTAACGGTATAATTTTTACCTAATAGATTTTTTACCAAATAACTTCCGGTAAAACCATTTGCTCCGGTAACTAATGCTCTCATAAATTTTTACCTTAATTTTCCAATGCTTTTGAAAGACCTCTTTTTTTATAGTACTCTTTCAGGTCATTTATTTCGTTAATAATTTTTTCTTCATCCCAATTAAATAGTTTAGAAATAGTAGTTGCTTGATTAATTGCAACAAGCGGATTATTTCCTATTGATGTTCTACGCAAAATTAAGTCTTGCAAATGAACTACCGATTCATTTTCTATTTTTGTTTTTAGAATATCTTTCCAACCGTTTCTATCTTTTGTACTATCCCAGTTGAAGTCAAATATTCCATATTCCCGTTCAGATTTAACCGGAAACTTTATTTCATTACGTGTTATATTTGAACCAAATATTTTTGTTACAACTTTTTCTGCTACTAATCTGGAAGTTGTTAGTTTTACACCGGACAAACTATAAAGCCCTTTTGGTCCTTCATGTTTGGAATGATCGATTATTACTTCACGTACGGCTAGTTGATCTGTTCCTTCTTTTTTAACCGGTAAAATTCCGGAATATATTTTTAAAATATGTTCTCTTTTTAAGTTCAAATTAGGAATAGAAAGATTTAAATCCGCAATAAAGGAATCAATGGATTTATCTGACGGCATTGGAATATCTTTTACATCTGTTAGTTCTTCGTGTACTGTCCCGGCAAATAATTTACCTTTCCATGGTCTTAAGAAATAAGCCTTAGCATTATCTTTGGGCGGCGTAATTGCCAAAGCATGATCCGATAAGGCATCAATATTAAACAGAGCGTTCCATGCAATTGAATACTTAAAAAGATCATTAAAATCTTTATGAAAACTTTTAGCTAACTTTCTACTCCAAGGACCTGTAGAGTTAATAACTATCGGAGAATGGAATTCAATTTCATTTCCTGTTTTTTTATCAACTGCCACTACGCCTTTTATTTGATTTTCATGTGTAATTATATTTTTTACTTCAACATAATTTAAAGGTGTACAGCCATTATCGGAAGCTACTTTTAATATTTCCATTAAAACTAATTGTGAATCATCAATAGAGCCGTCATTCCAAATAGCTCCGCCTTTTAATTCTTTAGTATCAACATCAGGAAAAATTTCTTTTACTTTTTCTGCTGAAATTACTTTCCCATTTAGCAAATTATTTTTTGGAGGAACCGATTTATTTCTATTTAATGATAAAATATCATTAAGATTTAGTGCTGCCCACATAATTGAATTACGCTGTAATCCTTTATTGTATAGTGGCATCAAGCATGATATTGGGCGAGTTAGATTAGGGAAATTTTCCATAAACCATTTTCTTTCACCAACTGATTCTCTAAATCTGTGAATATCTAATGTTTGCAAATAACGTAAACCACCATGAACAATTCTTAAACTATTAAAACTTGTAGCAGAACCAAAATCGTTTCTTTCTAGTAATAATGTTTTTAATCCTCTACATGCCGATTCGTATGCAATCATAACACCATAAAATCCACCCCCAATAATTATTGCATCATAATTATTTTTTTTTGCAGAAATTATATCTCTTGTCATAGAATTTATTTCCTATTGCTTATTATTTTATAACCATCTTTGTTTCCAATCATGAAAAACTATTAATGCCCAAAGAATATGACTATGATTTTCTTTCCCTGATTGATGTTCTTGCTTTAATTGTTTAATTATAGCCGGTTCAAAAATTCCATCGGATTTAATTTTATCATCCGCTAATAAATTATCCATAAGAGGTTTAAATTCATTATTTAACCAATGTTTTATTGGAATTGAAAAACCTTCTTTGGGTCTGTAAATACACTCGTGCGGAACATGTTGGGCAGCAACTTTTTTAAGTAATATTTTCATTGATTTAGAATCAGCTTTTAAATTTTCAGGTACTTGAAATGCTAACTCAACTACATCCGGATCTAAATATGGAACTCTTGTTTCAAGAGAAACAGCCATAGACATTCTATCAACCTTGGTCAAAATGTTATCTACCAAGTAACTTTTTACATCAACGTATAAACTTCTATTCAAAGCACCTCTGTTGCCGGCTTTATTAAACAATTTAGATATATGATTGCCTGATGTTAAACTAATTTGTTTTAATGTGTCATTTGTAAATAAACTTTTCTTTAGTTCGTCACCAACAAAAAGTCTCCATCTTGCATGAGATAATTCTTCTTCATATTGCAAACCTTCTACAAATCTTTTGGATTTATTTATCAAACCCTTTTTCTTTGCGGTTGGTTTTAACGAATTTATTGTTCGTTCAATAATCCCTTTTCTAATAAATGAAGGAATTTTTTGAAATTGTAATGCTTTATTATTTGCCAAATAGGTTTCATAACCGCCAAATAATTCATCACCACCGTCACCGCTTAAACTAACAGTTACATGTTTTCGGGCTAATCTTGAAACTAAATATGTAGGAAATATTGAAAAGTCTCCAATCGGATCATCCATAAAATGCATTAGGTGTTCAAATAAATCAAGAACATCCGGTTTGATGATTTCATCTTTATGATCTACACCGAGATGATCGGCTACTTTTCTAGCCCAGTCAAGTTCGTTATAGGTAGGATCATCAAAACCGATGCTAAAGGTTTGGGCTTCTCCCATAGATGCGACAATCAAAGAAGAATCTACTCCGCCCGATAAAAACGCACCTAACGGTACATCGCTTATCATCTGCATTTTTGTTGATTTTTTAATCTGATAGTCAACTTTTTCAATCCACTCGGTTTCTGATAACGTTGGCAAACTTCCGGAATATATTGGAATATCCCAATATTCTTTAGGATTACATTTGGGATTTGATAAATCAATTTCTATAAATTTAGCAGGTTCTAATTTTTGTATGGATTTAAATAGTGTCCTTTCACCGGGAATGTATTCCCATGAAAGAAACTCACCGAGTGCATCCATGTTTAATTCTCTATCTACTAATTTACTTTCCAGAATGGCTTTAATTTCCGAACCGAATACAATTCTTTTATTAGAAAATGAATAGTATAAAGGTTTAATTCCAATGTGATCACGGACTAAGATAAATTTGTTCTTTTTTATATCATGTAAAGCAATTGCAAACATGCCGTTTAGATGTTTTGCAAAGTCTAAACCATACTCTTCATAACCATGAACAATAACTTCCGTATCTGTATTGGTTCTAAAAGTATGTCCTTTTTTAATAAGTTCTTTTTTTAATTCAGGGAAATTATAAATCTCTCCATTGAAAACCGTCCAAATGGATTTATCTTCATTATAAATTGGTTGGCTGCCACCGGAAAGGTCTATGATTGAAAGTCTTCTCATTCCCAAAGCGGCGGAACCGTGTATAGCCATTCCGGCTTCATCAGGTCCGCGATGATATAATGTATTCACCATTTTTTCTAACAAAGAATTAGAAATAGCAGGTGAATTATTAAATGATACTACTCCGGCAATTCCACACATTTATAAGTTTTCCAATAATTTTTTTAATTTTGATTTATATACGGTTCTGGAGTATTGTTCTTCATAAAGCTTTAATGCGTTAGCTACTTTTCTCTCGGATTCTTCTTTGTTATTAAGAGCGGAAATTATTCCTTTTGCCATATCTTCCGGTTGTGGTTCCACAAGGAAAGCAACATCATCTGTTAGAACTTGAGTATGAGAATATATTTTTGTTGCTACTAGTGGTTTACCCGAAGCTAATTGCTCATAAATTTTTAACGGAGTATTTGTGCCGTCGCTTCTTGGCGATAGAAGTATATCTGCCTTATTTGTATATGCTTTTGCTAATTTTTGTTGTACTCTTCCTGTAAATTTAATAAAACTATTTAGTTCTAGTTCGCTTGCTAATTTCGAAAACTCTTTTACCTGTTGTTCGGTTCCGCCAACAATTAAAAGTTTAACTTTGTCGTTTTTCTGCACAACATCTTTCATTGATTTAATAAGAATATCTATTCCTTGATATTTTTCTAAAGTACCGGCATAAACTAATAATTGTTCACCGTCTTTTAAAAAATCATTTAATTGAACATTTTCATCATTAGCTTTATTTTTATTTGAATCATCATTCGGTTTTTTAAGTTTTATATCTTCAAAAATAGAATTTTCAATAAGAAAATGTTTTTCCTTGTTGGTTATAATTGTATTTACATAATCTCTTAAGTCCGGACAAATTGTTATAACAGCATCAGCACTTTGCAAACATTTATCTTCCAAAAACTTAAAAGTGTTAATTAAAATTTTAGAAGTGGTAAATTGAAAATTTGTAAGCTGCTGAGGTAAGCTTGAATGCATATCATAAATTAGTTTATATCCGAATAAAGGCTTAAAAAACCAAGCGAAAAAAACAGCTTCTTCATGTGCATGAACTACATCATACTTGTTTCTAAGAAGTAACCAAAACATTTTTATAATAATAAAAACATCTAAAAATAATTTTAATGGCGACGGTCCAAGCTTTACGTTTCCCAAAGACTTAAATCTAGGGATTCTAATAATATTAAAGTTAGGAATATCTACATCTTGTCCTTCACCATAAGTTAAAAAGTCCATCTTTACACCAAGTTCCGAACTTATTAACGATCTATAATATACGCTAAAAGGAGTTCCTCTTGGTGAAAAAAAAGGTTGGGGGGCAATAACTAATGTTTTCATAAAGTTCTTTTTTTAGTTTCTATTTCTTTTAACTATTTGCATTGCTATTTGATTTTTTAAAAAATAAAATAACGATTCAAGCTTGCCATAGGTTTTAAATTGTTTTTTAGAAGATGTTAATATTTTATAAATATTATCGAAAGGTTTATCTTGATTTATAACATCGTCTATATATAATCCAAAACTTCCGGGTTTTTTATTTTCTCTTTTAAAAGGTAGAGGATCACTACCTGGTAAATTTAATATTAGATTTTCAAAACCGAGAGTAATTATTTTAGGCTTTTTGAAAACCCATGGTCTGTTTCCATTGTCCCCCAAAAAAATAGGATATGATTTTTTTTGCAAGACAATTTTTCTTAAAATTTCTTTTCTTTGGGAAAACCATTTACCAAAGCCCCAAGGAATAATAGGGATTGCTCCGGATTTGACAACATGTTGAATAACTTCTTCAATAGGTTTACCATCTTTATAATCTTCTTTTAATCCAATGGCTAAAACCTCTAGTTTCTTTTTGGTAACTATTTGTCTGCCGGCAATAACAAAAATTGCGAAATTATCTTTTGTAACCGATAAGCTATTCTCTTCTTGAGTAAAAGAAATTAACCAATTCCCAATTTTTTTCTTTTCTTTTGCAAAGTTTGAAAGTTTATCAAAAACATTTACACCCGAAATTTCAGTTAAGCAAAGTACACCAACAAAGGAATTAGTTTTAAGTTTATCCGCTTGTTTTTTGAAATTAGTTTCAGCAGAATTAAAGAATTGTTCCAAGTTATAACAATCATGTATATGTATATGTGCGTCTATTATAATCATATTATTTTTTTTATTAGAATTGAGATATTCTATTATGCTATTATTTTGTTGAAATTATAAACTTGGTAGTAATAGTTTTAACAGTATGTTAAATAATAAAGAGGTAAGAGTATTTGTAAAAAATACTAATTAAGTGATTCATAAAGTTTTAATAATTTTTCCTCGGAATGACTCCAAAGATAGTTATCATTAATAATTTTACTCCCTAATTTTCCCATTTGGGCTGCAACTTTAGGGTTTTCTAACAAATAAATAATCTTATCTGTAAAATCTTTTTCATCTTCAGCGTAGAGTCCGGCACCGTTAGCAAAATCCATAGTTTCTTTTAGTTTAAATGCAACAAATGCTTTTGAAGTTTTCATATATTCTAAAACTTTAACTAAAGTTAAATATTCGTTCAATCCGTTAGGTAAATCCGGAGCAATACAAACATCGGCAACATTTAAATATTTTCTAACCATATCGTGGTTAACTATTCCGGTAAATTCAACATATTCTGAAATACCATAGGAATTAGCCAATTCTTCCATCTTTTTACGAACATCTCCATCACCGATAAGAACAAAATGTAAATCTTTTCTACCTTTGAGATTGATTAAATCGTTTGCTGCATTTATAATAACTTCAATATTGTCATTAATAGTCATTAAACCAATGTAAAGAATTACTTTTTTGTTTTTATATTTTTCAGATATTCCTGCATTTTCAATTACATGAAAACTTTCGTGTGGACCATTGTAAACTACTGTAATTTTATTCGGATTTGTGTTCCATTCTGAAATAAGTCTTTCTTTAAAATTATTATTCACTACAATAATAGCATCGGCAAATTTAACAGTAAGTTTTTCATTAAGCATTAACATTTTTTTTAGAAATCTGCTGTGGAATTTAACCATAGCCATTTCAGGCGCAAGATCGTGCTGATCATATATAAACTTAACTCCAAATAATTTACCAACTAAGGCTATCGGCCAAAAGAAATCGGGAGGATTTGCAACATGTACAATTTTAATTTTATTTTTAAAAACCGCTTGGAGAAAAAGAAAAAATATTTTTACTACAGAGCTTGCATATTCTAGAAAATAACTAACAATACCACCTTTGGCAAGATAATCTTTATAACGTCTTACATTTATACCTTCATGAATTAATTTTGATTCAATGTCATGGTTTGATCTAGGACAAATTACAAAAACATTATAGCCGTTTTCTTTTAAACTGGTAGCTTCCCTGTAAACTCTTTTATCGAACGGGAATGAGTTATTTTGAACAATAAGTAGTACGTTTTTTTTCATTAAGTAATAATATAATAATCTTTTATATAATTAAAGGGGAAATCTATTTTTAATAAATATTTCTTTCCTTGAATTATTAGTAAACTAATCAATTTCTTCATCAACAAAATTATCGTCTGATTTAGCGGAATAAATATTCCCTAAAATACCACCTAAAATTAAATATACGGAAGGACTAACTAATTCTGCATTTTGTGCAAATGAATAAGTGACAATAAATAAGAATAAATAGATAACCGGAGTTTGTAATTGATAAGATTTAATAACCGATAAAGAACTTATAAATATGGATGCTATAATTATCAGATAAAACAACAATCCAACAATTCCCCTTTCAATAAGAATAATTAAATATCCATTATGTGCTGCTAATTGTCGTTTAAATGCCCCTGTTCTTGTATATTCTTTTCTGGAAATTTCTTTAAGTCCTTTAGGACCTAATCCAAATAACTGTACTTCCAAATTAAGTTTTTTATATTTATTAATGTCTTCAGTCCATTTTGAAGCTCTAAATTTCATACTTCCTTCAACCTTTCTACCAGAGTAAATATCAAAATTAGAATTGCTTAGACCTACAATTTGTAAAGGTTCATCAATCAGTCTATAATACATTTTGTCAACAAACTGAGTTTTACCGGGTGTTTTTAGAAAAGCATTGTATGTAAAAAAGAACATAACCATTAAAATAATTGAAACAACACCTAACATAACTATTCTTTTAATATTTTCTTTTAGGTCTTCTTCAACAAAATTCATTAGAACAAATATAACAATTAAAGCTAATAATCCACTACGTGATGTTGAAAGTATAAGTCCGGCAAATAAAAATAGTCCAATGAATAATAATAAAATTCTAGAGGCTTCTTTCCTGGCATACATTAAAAAGACAAAAAATATTCCCATAGTAGAAAGCATTCCAGGGAAATTATGGTTCATTGGACGCATATGTCTGCCTAATATCGCATCAACTAATCTTACTACATTTAGTCCTTTCCCCAAATAATAAGTATAAAATAAATCTATTGAACTGGCAATACTGACAGCAATAAC
>JALSNL010000145.1 GCA_026987055.1 Melioribacteraceae bacterium
CCATTTTGCTTCTATCCCAACGCAGTGTTTTAAAGTCAGTGTTAAAATTTTCCGCATCAACAGCTTGTGGTAAATGAGGATCGCCGGAAATAAATTCTGCAAATTGAGGCCAAGGATTTTTAAATGGTGTTTGATGAGCTAGCATTCCAAAATGCATAATGTTTTTTATTAGTTCGTCATCTTCGTTAAAACCGTTTGGTGTTCCGGTTATTGAGCCGTCAAAAGAAGAATCCATCATTGCAGCTTTTGCCATAATTACCGGTCCCCACATCATGTGTAAACCCATGCCGGAACGCGATACTATTGTACCAAGTTGATACCGTGAGTATTCATAATTTTCAATTCCTAATGTATAAGCAACTGAATCCGGAGAATTTAATACGAATGGATCAAGGTCATCCAAATTATATCCTAATGCTTCTGCAAATGGTTCGCCGCTTTCGTTTATTTCATTTGCCAAAAGTAATTGATCGGCAGTACTATAAAAATGTGTGTTTTGTATCTGGGCAGATATTTGTACTACTATTAAAACAAATAATAGAGCAGTGTATATTTTTTTCATTTATTCCTCCGTTTGAGTATTATTAAAATTGATGTTAACAAGTTTATGTTACTCAACAGGAATTTAGTGTAAGCTACTTTACAGTGACAGTTTAACTAAGCTGTATTTGTCGGATATGCGACATTTGTACAATAATAAATGAATTTAGTAGTCCTGTTCTTTTACTAAAAAATTAAATTTAGATTTTTGAAACTTTTTACAATATTTGGAATCGAATAAGAATTGAATTTTTATTATTTTTAATAGATAAAATACACGATATAAAAAAGGAGTATAAATGGCAGAGCACAAAGCTGTAGTAAAACAAATACAAGGCATTACTTTTATTGGCAAAACAGAATCTAATCATTGGGTTCCTATGGACGGACCTGAAACTTTTGGCGGAAGTAATGCGGGAATAAGACCCAAAGAGTTATTATTGTTAAGTCTGGCAGGTTGTACCGGTGCCGATGTTGCAGCAATATTACAAAAGAAAAGAGTTAAATTAGATGGTTTTGAAATAAATATTTCAGCCGAATCAACGGAAACACATCCGAAAGTTTATACTAAAATTCATTTGGAATTTGTTTTTTACGGAAGTGATGTTAAAGAAAAAGATGTTGAACGTGCAATTGAACTTTCACAAACAGTTTATTGCGGTGTTACGGCAATGCTTCAAAAATCAATTGAAATTACTACTTCTCATAGAATTGAAGAAAGTAAATAAAGCTTGTAGTTTGGAATTAGTAAAAAGCCGGATACTAATAATTAGTCCGGTTTTTTATTTTAGAGAGGACATATAAAAATAATGTTCGGGTATTAATTTTCTTCCTCTAAAACCTTCATTTATGCCGTGGTAATATTCAATGCTTTCCTCATCGCTTTTCCAACAAAGGTAAACTTCTTTACCATCAATAATAGAAGGAAAGTCAACCAGTCCAACTGAAAAATTCCAATGCTTATAGCTGCATCCTATTTCTTCCAGCTCTTGCATAAAACCTCTTATTTCCGAGATTAAATTCAAGGCAACGGGATTATTATCAATTTCGCTACCAATTGTATCTGTTACGGTTTTTAATTCCTGGCTATAGTCTAAAATATCCTTTACAATTTTTCTAACAAGAGGTAAAGTTTTATTTGCTTCAGACGGAGTAAAATATTTTATTTCTGTATCTAACATAGTAATCATTTTTGTTTAATGTAAAAGTAAGTATAAATTGTCTATTGAATCAAGGTAATATTAAATAGAATAATTTTGGTATTTGTGAATACAAGAGTTCTATGTATATTTTATGTTTATAATAAAAATACTAATATAAAAATCTTTGGAGTTATAATGAAATTAAAACATCTCTCAGTAGTACTATTATCTTTTTTTCTAATACTTTCCTGCAATAGCAAAAAAGAAGAATTCAATTCTAAATTTGCTTTTTCACCGGATAAACCGAAACAAGGAACTGAAATTACTATAAAATACAATCCTACAGGTACCGATCTTGAAAATGCTAAAGCTATTGATATGTTTGCATACTTGTACAGTAAAGATTTAGACGAATCAAAAAATATTCCTATGCACAAAGAAGGTAAAGGCTGGATAGGCAAAATTAAAACCGCAGATTCAACAGCCGGAGTTTTTATAAAATTTGTTAATGATAAAATAAAAGATAATAATAGCGATAAAGGATATGTAGTAAAACTTTATAACGATAAAGGAATTGTACCCGGAGCAGATGCCGGTTTAGCAGTGCTTTACATCAAATATTCCCGACCGTCAGACATTAAAGTTGATGCCGGACAAGCAAAACTTTTGTTTAAAAATGAATTTGATAAAAATCCTGATATTAAAAAAGATTATTTGGAAGCTTACTTAAGAACCGTTTCAAGAGAAAAAATGAAAGATGTTATTAAAGAAGAATTAGAAAAACTGGAATCATCCGATAAATTAGATGAAAAGGATTTAACACTTTTAACAATGTATTCTCCGGTTCTTGGCGATATGGAAAAAAGAACAAAGTATGCAGAAATGTTAATGAGTAAATATCCGCAATCCGAATATGCTCAACAAATGGCATACAGAAATTTTGATATGGAAAAAAATATTGATAAACAAAAACAACTTTTAAACAAATATATAAAAGATTTTCCCAAAGGTAAATATGCAGAATTTATGTTGTATGGTATAGTTAAAAAATTAGTTTTATCTAATAAATTTAATGAAGCAAAAAAAATGCTTGAACAATATCCTAAATTGGCAAATTCAAATTTGTATAATTCGGTAGCTTGGACGATGTTTGAAAATAAAGCTCAATTAAATTCCGCCGCTAAGTTAGCGGAAAAAGGTGTTGAATTAGCCAGAAAAGAAATTAACCTAAATGACGATAAACCAAATTTTTATACCGATTCTCAATGGAAAGAGCAAAAGCAAATGTCCCTGGGTATGATATTGGATACTTATGCTAATATACTAATTGCAACAAACCAAGAAGAGAAAGCATTAAAAGCATACGAAGAGGCTGTAAAAGTAACAAAAGAAGAAATGCCTGATATAGATAATGGTTATGCGGCTCTTTTAGTTAAATTAGGAAAATACCAAAAGGCAAAAGACATTTTAGAAAAATACCTAGAAGAAGGCAAAGTTACCGATCAAACAAACTCTCTTTACAAAAAAGCATTTTTAGCTTTAGGCGGAACAGAAGCCGAGTTGGAAAAATATTTAGCTAAATATGAAAATGATGCAAAAGCAAAAATTAAAGAAAAGATAAAAAAAGAGATGATAAATACCGAAGCTCCGGCATTTACATTAAATGATATAAACGGTAAAAAAGTTTCACTATCGGATTTTAAAGGGCATCCTGTTATAGTGGATTTTTGGGCAACTTGGTGCGGACCTTGTATAAAATCAATGCCGGCAATGTTAACAGCACAACAAAAATTAAGCAAATCGGAAGGAGTTAAATTTTTGTTTATTAACACTTGGGAAAGAGTTGATGATAAAATTAAAAATGCGAAAGATTTTCTAAAGAAAAATAAATATCCGTTTCATATTCTTATGGATGTTGAAAATAAAGTTGTTGCCGATTTCGGCGTTGAGGGAATTCCAACAAAATTTATTATTGATAAAAACGGTAAAATAAGATTTAAAAGTGTTGGTTTTAGCGGAAACGCAGAAGAACTTGTTAATGAATTAACAGAAATGATTAATTTAATAAAATAATTTTATATAAAAGAAAGCATTTAAAAATATCTAAGGGTGATGTAAGTAACAGTTACATTCACCCTTTTAATTTTTATTAAAAAAATAATTATTTATTGTGGAAAAGAATTTATTTAGTACTAATTTTCAATTATAAAATATTTTTTTAATGTAATTATCACGGAGAAAATAATGGCTGTTATAAGACCTTTCAAAGCAGTTAGACCAAA
>JALSNL010000146.1 GCA_026987055.1 Melioribacteraceae bacterium
AAAAGAAATATCAAAAAAAAGTAGAAGCAGTTTTTATTATGCTTTTTCATTATTACCCGGCGATAAACGTGAGGCAATGAACACTGTTTATGCGTTTTGTAGAAAGACAGATGATATTGTTGATGACGAAAGCAAAGCGGATGAAAACAAAGAATTGGAATTGGATGAATGGGAAAAAGAATTGCAGTTGGCACTTCATAAAAATTCTAAAATAAGTTTGTTAAACGAAGTTAGCAAGCAAATAAAAAAATTTAATATTCCAACCGAACCGTTTTTCGATTTAATAAAAGGAATGCGAATAGATTTAACAAAAAAAAGATATGAAACTTTTGATGAGCTGAAAGATTATTGCTACAAAGCGGCTTCCACAGTAGGTTTAATGACAATTCCGATATTTGGTTATAAAAATAATGCTACACGTAACTATGCAAAAAATCTTGGTATTGCTTTACAATTAACAAATATTTTACGCGATGTAAAAATTGATGCTCTGCAGAACAGAATTTACTTACCTAAAGAAGATTTGCAAAAATTCAATTACACGGAAGATGAAATTCTGCAAAATATTTATAATGATAATTTTATCAGACTAATGAAATTTGAAGCAAAAAGAGCAAAGCAATTTTATGCAAAAGCAAATGAGAACTTAGTTGCCGAAGATAAAGGCGCATTGTTTGCAGCCCGCGCTATGCAGCATATTTATGAAAGATTACTTCAAAAAATTGAAACTGAAAATTATAATGTTTATAGTAAAAAAATAAATGTTTCAAAAAGAAATAAAATATTTATTTCTCTCGGGGTGTGGGCTAAATATAAATTGGTTTACTAATGGCAAAGTATATTGTTATTGGTGGCGGACTTGCAGGTATTTCTGCGGCGGTATTTCTAACTAAGAATAAACACAATGTTTTATTATTAGAAGCATCACCCAAACTGGGTGGCAGAGCATATTCATTTCAAGATAAAATAACAAAGGATGTAATTGATAACGGACAGCATATTTTAGTTGGTGCGTATAAAACAACATTTGAATTATTAAAAATTATCGGTTCGCAAAATCTTCCGGAATATCAAACTAAACTTAGAGCAACCTATATTGATAAATTTGGAAAAGAATATTTATTGGAAGCTCCTCATAAATTCTATCCTTTTAATTTGTTACAAGCAATCCTAAAATTTGGTTTGTTAAATTTTAACGAAAGAGTTGGGTTGGTAAAATTTATAGTAAAACTGTTATATCTAAATGAAAAAACAATTGTAGAAAAAACGGTTTTAGAATTCCTTAAAAAAAATAAACAATCGGAAAATTCGATTAAAGTATTTTGGAAGCTGTTAGTAGTTTCAACATTAAACACACCTATAAAAGAAGCTTCACTTAAGATGTTTATAAAAGTTTTAAAAGAAATTTTTCTTAATGGAAATAAAGCTTCTACTATTGTTTTACCAAGATTCGGATTAAGTGAATTGTTTTGTAATCCGGCTAATGAGTATTTAAAAAAGAATGGAGCAACTGTTAGTTTATCCGAAAAAGTTTTGTCTATTGAAACTAACGGCGAAGAAATAATTAAGGTGAAAACTAACAAAAGAGAAATTACTGATTTTGATTTTATAGTTTCATCGGTTCCATATTATTCTTTGAAAAAGATATTGCCAAGTCTTACTTCAAGAAATTTGCCGGTTGATAGTATGGAAACTTCACCTATAATAACAATCCATTTATGGTTAAATGAAAATATATTTGCCGATAAATTTTATGGTTTAATTGATTCCAAAATTCATTGGGTTTACAAAAATAGAAATCATATTTCCATTGTTGTAAGTTCAGCAGAAAAAATGATTGAGTTTGATTCTAAAAAGATTTTTCATATTTGTATTGAAGAGCTTGAAAAGTTTTTCCCTAAAATTAAAAATACCGAAGTACTACATTACAAAGTTCTAAAAGAAAAAAGAGCTACATTTAAATCCACACCGCAAAGTGATGAAGTTAGAAGTAAAATTAAGTCTCCATACAAGAATTTTATACTTGCCGGAGATTGGACAAACACACAACTACCTGCTACAATAGAAAGTGCAATATTGAGTGGTAAGAAAGTTGTATAGAGAATTATTATATAAGATTATTGGTTTAGTATAAAAAGTCAGATATATCAATTCTTAATTAAATCAAAGTACAATTCAAACATTATTTTTCATTTTTCCAATAAATATACATTACATTTTATATAAGAAAATATTATATTAAGGCATTAAAGTCTTAATTTTATTTTATAGCATAAAATTTAATTAAAATCATTCATTTTCAGCTTAACCTGGAGGTTAAAATGTCTAATCTAAAAGAAAAATTGTACGAAAAAATTGAAGGTTGGCGCCCTAGAACAGTCAGACTTGCAAAAGAATATGGTGATGTTAAAGTTGGAGAAGTTACCATTGCACAAGTAATTGGCGGTATGCGTGGGGTTAAAGCTTTAACAACAGATATTTCTTATTTGGACCCGATGGAAGGAATTAGATTTAGAGGTTATACAATTCCCGAAGTTTTGGAAAAATTACCTAAAGTACCGGGTGGAGAAATGCCTTATGTAGAAGGATTTTTCTATTTACTTTTAACCGGTGATATTCCAAATGACGAAGAAGTTAAAGCGGTTGCCGAAGAATTTAACAAAAGAAAAATGGTGCCGGAATATGTTTTTGATGTACTCCGTGCAATGCCTAAAGATTCACATCCGATGGCAATGTTTTCTGCCGCAGTTGTTGCTATGGAAAAAGAATCTGTTTTTGTTAAAAAATATAACGAAGGAATGAGCAAGTTTGATTATTGGGATCCTGCTTATGAAGATGCAATGAATTTACTTGCTAAACTTCCGCAAATAGCTGCTTTTATTTACAGACTTAAATATAAAGATGGTGATATTATTGCTCCCGATCCGCATTTGGATTTAGGCGGTAATTTTGCTCACATGATGGGAATTGATAAACCTTATGATGATGTTGCCAGATTATATTTTATTCTTCACAGTGATCATGAAAGCGGTAATGTTAGTGCTCATACCGGACATCTTGTAGGCAGTGCTTTATCTGACATGTATTATTCAATTTCAGCTATGCTGGATGGTTTAGCCGGACCGTTACACGGATTGGCAAACCAAGAAGTTTTAAGATGGATTCAAGGTGTTATGGATAAAATGGGCGGTAAAGTTCCTACAGAAGCAGAAATGAAAAAATTTGTTTGGGATACTCTAAATTCCGGTCAAGTTATTCCCGGTTTTGGTCATGCGGTTTTAAGAAAAACTGATCCCCGTTATGCTGCTCAAAGAGACTTTTGCTTAAAACATTTACCTGATGATCCTATATTTGAATATGTTAATGTTCTTTATAAAGTTGTTCCAAGCATTTTACAACAACATGGCAAAGCTAAAAATCCTTGGCCTAATGTGGATGCTCAATCAGGCGTTATCCAATGGCATTACGGACTTAAAGAATACGACTATTACACAGTTCTTTTTGGTGTTGGGCGTGCTCTTGGTGTTTGTGCAAATATTGTTTGGGATAGAGCTTTGGGTTATTCATTAGAAAGACCAAAATCATTAACTACAGATATGCTGGAAGAAATTGCAGGAATCAAAAAATGATTTTTTGCTTATCTAAATTAGTTTTAACTTAACTTTTTTTCAAAAGGGATGCACTCGCATCCCTTTTTTTATATATTAGCATTTTGGATTGATTAGCAAAGGTAATTTATGTTAAACTTAATAGCAGAATTAGAAAACCTGAAGAATAAATACGAAGCAGGAAAATCTACTCTTGATGATAATGAAACTAAAGAACTTCAAGATAATTCAGTAAAACTTCTCAATGAAATTACTAAATCTAAATTTAATCAATCGGATAAAATATTAATTGAAAAAACGAATGAACTTTTTCAAGCAATTATAGAAAGTGAACTTTCTAAAAGTTTTATCCG
>JALSNL010000147.1 GCA_026987055.1 Melioribacteraceae bacterium
CGGACGATTTGTATAATAAAGATCGTCTTCAAAAGGAATAACAGTATTTAGTCCGTCGTTACCGCCTTTTAATTGAAGTATCACTAAAATTTTTCCGTTGAATGTTTTAACATTAAAAAACGGTTTTGCCATTGCCTTCATTGGTAATCCGCCTAATGAAAATGCAGCAGCGCCACCTCCGATAATTCCTACTTGTTTTAAAAATTCTCTTCTTTTCATTTATAGACTTTACGATAATTGATATTCTGGTAAATTAGTTAATGCTTTAAAAAATTTTGTAAGTTTTGTTTCAGCTCCTCTATTATATGTTGACCAATCTTCTTTTGCGGAACCATCGAGTAATACTTGCAGTAATCTGTCTTTGGTATTTTGGCTTATTGGATATAACAACATAAAGTTTACAATATCGCTTACAAATTGTTCGGCATTTTCGGAACTGTTAAAGGTTCTTGCAAACTCCAATACATTAACTTTAAAACCAATTAACGGATTTTCTTCTTCCAAAGGATTAACGCCGGTAAGAATCGATTCGGTAAAATTATTGCGTAATGGAAGTGTTGTTGTACTAATCCATTTTCTTTGTCCTTGCCAACCTCTAACATCAGGTTCACTAAATAAACGTTGCTGAAGTTTATCCGACATTTTTATAACATAATTATAGTTTATATTTTCAACATTAAATTGTTTGAACATTCCAATCATTAAATTATGAGGAGATTTAATTTTTGCAGCTTTTATTTTTTCATTATAAAAATGTTCCGATTTAAACATTGCGGAAAACAAAGGTTTAAGCTCGTAGTTATTATTTCTGAAAATATTTGCAAATTCATTAACTATTGTTTCATTGGGTATGTAATAAATAAATTCTTTATAAAGTTTTCTGCAAATAAATTCTGCTGCAGCTTCTTGCTCAAAAATAATATCTATAATATCCGAATAATTGAAGTTGCCCGTTTTACCTAAAAAAGTTTTGGTTCCATCATCAAACAAATCATTATTTAAAGTAGCTGTTAAACCGTTAAGTTCCCAACCGGAAAAAGCTTTGGCAGCATTTCTTACATCCATTTCGGAATAATTTCCAATTCCCAAAGTAAAAAGTTCCATTACTTCACGAGCATAATTTTCATTAGGAACGTTTTTATTGTTTAAAATGCCATCAAGATAAACCAACATTGCCGGATCTATTGTGACTTTTTTTGTCAACTCTTTGAAATTTCCGAAAGCATATTCCCTAAACAATGCATTTTGAATATATTGATACTGAGGAATTTTTATTTTTAAACCTTCGGTAACAAAATGATTTGATAAAAAATGAACCATCTTTTCACTAAATGAAGTTGGTTGTGTACGCATTAACTCGTAACTCCATATAGCAAATTCCACATATTTTAAAAAATTCTCATGAGGATGATCCCAATCGGGCATCTCGGTAACCCAAGCTCCCGGCGGCGGCGGTGTTGGTTGTGAGCCTAACAAATAATTATCAACAAAATCATCAAGGCTGAGAGAAAGTGCAAATTCCACATCTTCTCTTTTATACCCGAACATTGTTCTTGATAGCAAATGCTTTACATTTGCTTCATTCCATTCATTAACTTTTTTTAACATTAAATTTCTCTGAATTTAAATATACTATATAGTAAATAAATTAAAAATAATTTAAAATACAAATGGTGAGATATGTCACATTACAAAATGGAGAAAAAACTCAAAAAAAATAGGTTTAAACATTCTACATAACTATTCTAACAACAAATTAATTTTCACAAATGGATGAGTTCGAATTAGTTTATTTTCATAATTCATCCACGACGGGCTTTATCCTTTATTTCGTAAAGAGAGAACTAATTGAAAATTCGAAGAACATTTTCTTTCCGTAAAATACCTGCGAATGAAAATTAAATTAAAAAATAAAGAGATTTATAACTCAATCTAATTTAGCTCAATACTTTTAAAAAATATCTCTTTATCCGTTAAATGAGAGAATTTTACTTTAAAGAAACAAAGTAATTGTAAGTACTGCTAATACAACAAAATAAACCATACCTAAATAAATTTTAACTTGTTCAACATCCTTAGAACTAGCTTTATCAACGTAATAATCTACAATTCCATTCATTTCGGATTTGTTAATATCATCAATTGTTAATTCCGAAGTTTCAAAATCATCAAACTTGCTCCTTTTACTCATAGTTTTATTCTCCTCATTGAAATTTTCAATAAGTGATGCTAATACTGTGCCAATAATGAGAAGTATAAAAAATATATATAAATTGTGATTAGTATCAAGAAAAGTGCTTAAATTTGTTCTTTTTGTCTTAATATGAAACACTTTTTATGAAATTATTTGATTATAACAATCTTGTTAATGGTTAATAATAACCATTGTAATAAAATATTATAGAAAAGTGATATAATTACAGGTAAGAACATCCATAAATGCTTAAAAAGTTTTTGTGAAATGTAACAAAAAAATTTGTTTACGAATATTAAAGGACGAACAGCAAAATGATTTTTGTGTTCTAGATACACTAAATAACAAGTGCAATAATAGTTGTTACCAAACCGATGTGTTGAGGAATTTAATTCTTTTTAATTTTTAAAGAAATTTTAAGAGTTGAAAGAAAACTGCCTACAAAACCGAGTAAAATACCTAATAATAATGTAATTCCAATAAAATAATAATTCAAATTGCCCATAGGGAAACTTCTATAAAACTTTGCAATTAGGTTTATAGCCAAAAAATACAGACCTATACAAAGCAAGGCTGCAATAAGCCCCATCAATATTCCATTCAATAATATTGGTGCTTTTATGGTGCTTAGTTTTGCCCCGACAAGTTTCATTGTGTTATATTGGTCTAATCTGGATGAAAGCATTAAACGATTATTCGAATAAACTAAGTAGATGGAAAGTAAAATTAAAAAGCCACCCAGAAAATAAATTACTTGTTTCGATTTGTTCAGATAATTTAACACTTTTAGTGTTAATGAATAATCATACACAACTTCATCAACACCTTTAATTTTTTTTAGGGTTTTAATTATAGATTCTATACTTTGATATGTAACGCTATCCGGATTTAATTTTACATCAAACGAAGCCGGTAAAGGATTTTTTTCTAAAACATCTAAAAAATCTTCTCCGGTTTTTTTTTTCATTTTTTCCAGTGCTTCTTTTTTACTTACATATTTATAAGAATTTACAAATAAATTACTAAAAACTTTTTCACCAACTTTTTTTGTTTGTGCTTGGGTTAATGTATCGTTTAGGAATAAACTAATTTTAATATTTTCTTTCAATTTTTTGTTTATCGTATTGGAAAACGCCACCAGAGCTATAGAAAAAGTAACAAATAATATTGCAACAGTGGTTGTAAGTATTATTAGTAAAGAAGCAAATTTTGCCCTAAATAACGAATTGAATGTTTCTTTCAGATAATATAAAAACATAATATTGGCTTATAAAATTTAAGTTACTAAAAATTAGATTCATCAATCCAAGTTAATATTTTCCATTTATTTTTGTCAGTTTTTTTTAACTGTAAATTTACTTTCCCATCAATAAAAACTATATCTGTCGGATTAAAAGTAATTGTTAAATTAAAACTTCTAACTATATTGGTTGAATCTCCTGTAATAGCTACAATATTATTCCAAACCAAATCCAGCCTTTCGGAATTATTGAATAAACTATTGGTAATTCTCATTTCATCTTCCCTTCCCCAAGCAACATCAACTTCTTTATCATAATCTCTATAGGAAAATGTAAAATCTTTATCTAATAATCCACCATAAATTGTTGTATCTTTAAAAGTATATGCATATTGTAAATTTTGGAAAACACCTTCAACAGAGTTTAAATCACTAATAAGAGAGCCTTCGGTTCCAATGCTATTATCTAATTTAGGAGCAAATGGATTAACACACCTTATAAAAGAAAAAGTAATA
>JALSNL010000148.1 GCA_026987055.1 Melioribacteraceae bacterium
TTTTGAAAAATTTCCTTGTTTAATTCTTTTTCCAAATTTTCTACTTTGCCTGTATCAATTATTTTTTTTAGTGTATTAGAATTTTCCAATTCGCTTAATAAACTTTTACCTTGGGGGAATAATTGAATCTTACCTTTTTCAGGAATTATTAGTGCTCTTACCATGGTTTTGTTTTCTGAGGCACTATTATTTAATTCTTTTATAATTTCAATATTTACGGAAGACTTTGCATCTTCCATTTTTATTAAAACTCCACTATTATCCGTTACATGTTTTTCAAAAACTTTTTCTCCTACTAAGTTTGTAAGAAAATTTTGCAAATCACCTTGCATTTGCTCTTTACCAATATAAGAAACTATATTTTTATCATTAAGTTCAGCATCATCATTTGTTAAAAGTTTAGCCATATCTTCCGGAAGAATATCGGAAAGTTGAACTTTCATTTTTTCATTTTCGGCATCGGAAATGGTTTTATTTTGCAATTGTTCAATAACTTGAGGATTACTTCCGCCAACTATTTCTGCCGCTTCGGTTTGCTCATCTAAAGAAAGTTTTTTTAATTCACTTTTCTTATCGCTATCTTTCATCACCACGGTAATAATTTCCGAGAACAAATATTTATTCTTCTGTAGTTTCCCTTTACTAGAGGTTAACGTTTGGTTTCCCTTGATATCATTTAAAAATAATGGATTGAATTGCATCACTTTGCCCTTGTTAATCTAATTACAGTTTCCGTTGATAAATTGGATAATATTTCAGCTGCTTTTTTCTTCTTCATTGAATAAAGAATTTCTCTGGCATCTTTATCCGGTATGCTGGCAATTAACTGTGCAGCCTTATCCGCTTGCATTGCCTCGTACATTTTAATAGTTGATTTTAACCACGCTTTATGTTCCTTCTCTTCTTCTGCATTAAACTTGTGTTCCAATTGTTGAATTTTTTCTTTCTGCTTTATTACTTCTTCTTTCACCTCGGCAATTTCATTTTTCTTTTTGCTTTGTTTATTATTTCCGGTGCTACCTTCATCATCAAAAGATTCCGTGCCATCTTCCACAAATAAACTATCTACTGTAATTAAGCTATCACCATTTGCAATGGCTTGATACGTAGTTGCATCTTCCATAATAGAAGCGTCTCTAAAATCGAATGCAAAAATATTTACAAATTTGTCGTTAAGTACATAAATAATTGCCGATGTACCAATGAATGCAAATATAAAGACCAATGCGTATGTTAGTGTTGTTTTCACTTTTATTTTCCTTTAATAAATTCTTGAACAGCTATTTCGTCCATTTCCAATTGTTCCAGTTTATCTTGCTCCAATCTGAATTCGTGTAAATGTTTTTCTTCTAATTTTTCAAATATTTTGGTTTCTTTTACTTTTTCTTCAAGCTCTTTTAATTTTTTTTTGCGTTCTTCGTGCTTAAGAATTAATTCGTTTTTTATTTCGTCAATAGTATTAATTAAAAAGTTTTCATACATAGAATAAAAATGCAACTCCGAAGCTTTCATTGACTTTTTATTTAGTACTTTTCTTTTTTCATTTCTTATTTTTTCATTTAATATTAAGATTTCATTTTCTTTTTTTTTTATTTCAAGTTCTATTATTGCTAATTCTTTTTGAACTTGTTTTTCCATCCTCTTTTTGATTTTTTTTATTGCCTCGAACTTATATTTAAACTTTGCCATCTATTTAACCAAGAGGTTTATCAATCAAAGAGTTTAATCTATTTACCGTATCTTCAAACAATGCTTTTTCTCTCATATCTTGTTTTAAAAATTTTCTCAGGTCTTGTATTTTATTCAAAGCATGGTCAATTTGAGGATTGCTGCCTTTTACGTAAGCGCCTATATTAATAAGATCTTCAGCTTCATTATACGATGACAAAATTTCATTAAATTCCAAAACCCTGGCTCTGTGATCGTCTGAAACAACATCCGGCATTACTCTGCTAACACTTTGTAAAGGATCTATAGCAGGGAATTGACCTTTGTTTGCTATTTTACGTGATAGAACAAAGTGTCCGTCTAAAATTGACCTAACACTATCCGCAATCGGATCAGTCATATCATCGCCATCTACAAGAACAGTATAGAATCCTGTAATTGTTCCGCTTTTTGAAGTTCCGGCACGTTCAAGTAATTTTGGTAAAACTGCAAACACCGATGGCGTATAGCCTTTTGTTGTTGGCGGTTCACCAATTGTAATACCAACTTCACGCTGAGCATGAGCAAATCTGGTTACCGAATCCATCATAAGAACTACGTCTTTACCGAGGTCTCTAAAATATTCTGCAATTGTTGTTCCTATGTAAGCTGCTTTAATTCTTGCAAGCGAAGGTTTATCGCTTGTTGCTACAACTATAACAGATCTTTTTAAGCCTTCTTCGCCTAAATCTTTTTCAATAAATTCTCTAACTTCTCTTCCCCGTTCTCCTACCAGTACAATTACACTAACATCCGCATTTGTATTTTTAGCAATCATTCCAAGCATAACACTTTTACCAACACCACTACCGGCAAATATTCCAACGCGTTGTCCTTTACCTACAGTTAGTAAGCCATCTATAGCTCTAACACCGGTTTGTAAAGGTTGTTTAATTCTATCTCTTGTTAAAGGATTTGGCGGTTCTCTAAAAACTTTTCTTATGGATGAATATTCTATTTCTCCTTTTCCATCAATAGGATTTCCAAATCCATCAAGAACACGCCCCAATAATTTTTCGCCCACACCAATAGAAAAACTTTTACCAGAAGCTATAATTTCGCACGATGGAGAAATATTATGAATTTCACCCAAAGCGATTGATAATACTTTGCCGTCTTTAAATCCTACTACTTCCGCTTTACAAACTTCGTTTCCATTTCTGTCTATAACCGTGCACACTTCGCCCAAAGAAACATTAGGACCAATTGAAACAATAATAAATCCGATTACATCCGTAACTTTGCCGTTTACTTTAATTGTTTCTGTTTCGGCAATAATTTCTTCATATAATTCTAATATGTCTTTTTCTTCTTCAATCATTCCGCTTCTTTTTTTATAATTTTATTTTCCAATGCTTTGGTAATTTCATTTAATTGCGAATTAATTCTTGCATCTAAATTTCCAATTTCAGTTTCTATTAAGCATCCGCCAATTTCTATATTATTATCAATCTCAAATTTTATATGGCTCATTCCTTGTGTCATTATTTTTATTTTATCGTTTTTATTAAGTGTTTCGTAATCTTTTTGATTTAATTTTACAATAACCTCGTTTGCACCTATAATTTTATGAATACTTTTTTGCAATGTTTCTTCAATTCCCGATTTATTTTTTAATTCCCGTTTAAGTATTTTCTCGGCAATTTTTTGTGAAACATTTATTACCAATTTGTTAAAAATAGAATGATAGCTTGCAATAGTATCTTCAAAAGTTGAAATTATGTTATAGAATTCCTCAGATTGCTTTAATAATTCACCTTCATGTATTTGAGTTAAGTTTTCGGTAATTTCTTTTTTAGCATCTTCGTAACCTTTTTTATAAGCATCATCAACTTCAGTTTTTGAAACTGTTTCTATTCCGTCATTTATAATTGCTTTAGATAATTCGGTAAATCCGGCATTATTATTAATTCCATCAGAAATTATTGCTTTAACTTTCTTCTTTTTAATATTTAATTTTATTGTATTAGACATATACCTCTTCGGAGCCACCGCCTCTAAAGCTAATTGTAATTTCTTCTTGTTCTTCTAATATTTTAATTTGGTCAACTATTCTTCCTTGTGCGGCTTCCACTTCTTTAAGTTTTACCGGACCCATAAATTGTAATTCTTCTTTTAACAAATCGGCTGCACGTGCAGACATATTTGCAAATACTTTTTCTTGTACTTTTTCATCGGCAACCTTAAGTGCTAAGCCAAGATCTTTTCTATCAACTTCTTTAAGAATTCTTTGTATATCTCTATCTTCCAAGTGAATAATATCATCAAACAAGAACATTAACCTTTTTATTTCGAAAGCAATTTCTTCATCACGCTCTTCTATTTGTTTAATAATTTCTTTGTTCATACTAATACTTATTCTATTAAGAATATTTGCAACACTTTTAGTTCCGCCAAGTTGTCCCATAGTTTGATTAATTGAAAATCCTGCTAATTCGTCAACAACTTTTTCAATTTGAGTTAAAGTTTGCGGAGAAATTTTACCGAGTGTTGCAATTCTGTAAATTACATCTGTCCGCAAATCTTCCGGTAATTCCATTAAAGCTTCCGAAGTTTGTTCGCCGCTTAAGTGTGCCAATATTAAAGCAATAGTTTGCGGATGTTCCTTGCTTAAAAAATTTACAAGTTGTGTTGAATCGGCTTTTTTAAGAACATCAAAACCATGAAGTGTAGTTAAGTTTTTAACTTTATCAATTACTTCCATTGCTTTGGCAAGACCAAAAGATTTTTCCAATACTTGTTGAGCAAAATCCAATCCACCTTCCAGCACATATTCCCTTGCAGTAACTAAGTCATGATAATCATCAATAACTTGTTCCACAACGTGTGAAGGAATATTTTCCACTTTAGAAATCTCTGCAGAAATTGCTTCTACATCCTCTTGTTCCAAATATTTAAATACTTGCGAAGCTGTTTCTACATTGAGAGCAATTAAAAGCAATGCAGCTTTTTGTGTTCCGCTTAAATCGTTTTTAGAAATATTCGCTAAATTTTTTTCTTCACTAATACTCATCTTCTTTCAACCAGGAATTTATAAGTTTTGCTGCTTCCGCAGGGTTTTTGCTTACATAGTTAATTATTTTATCTTGTTTGGCTTTTTTCATTAATGCTTCGTCAGAAATTTCATCTTCCAAATCTCCAACTTCAAGAAATGACATGTCACGTTTTTTCTTTTTACCTGTTTTTCTATCTAAGCCTGGGTCCCATGTTGGTGGTTCACCCAAATCTCCAAAACTTTCGTCAGCATAGCCGCCAGCTCCTAAAGAACCGATAACTATGTTTTCTTCTTCCAATACTTTCATTATTTTCTTTAGAGCAATTATAGCTCCTATTATTCCCAAAAGGATTAATAGATAATTAAAATACTGACTAACATCATCCGGCAAGAAACTTCCACCGGTATCATTATTATGTATTGTAAAGTTTTCAAAAGGAATACTTACAATTGAAATTTTGTCATTCCTCGAATCATCAATTCCAACAGCTTGACGAATTAGTAATTCCAATTGTTTCAGTTGTTCGGCAGAACGTGGTTCATTGATTATCTCAGTTCCATTTCCGCTTTTTACTTCTTTTTGGATTCCATTGATTACTGCAGCAACTGTTATCCTTTTAATAGTTCCTGCTCCTTCAATTACATGTTCTATTGTTTTACTTAGCTCGTAATTTGTTGTTGATGATTCATTAAAAACCTGGTTAGAGTCTTGTTTACTTAATTCACTAGTAGTATTTTTAGATGTTTGCTCACTAACAGCAACTTGAGATTCAGGATCATAATTTTCTAGTGTTCTTTCTACTTCTGTAAAATCCAAATCTACATTAACTTTAACATCGGAATTACTATAGCCTACAATTTTATCAAGTATTGTTTGTGCTTTTTTTGATAAATAGCTTTCTATTTTACCTTTAATTTCATATTGTTTGTTACTGCTTATAGAAAGACCTTCTTCTTCCGGTTCTTTTGAAAGCAAATGTCCTTTTGTATCTATAATTGTCACTTTTTCAGGTTCTAAACTTTCCACACTTGCTGCTACTAAATTTGCAATAGCTTGTATATTATTTTGTGATAAATGATATCCTCCTTGCAAATCTAAAACCACAGATGCCGTAGCATCTTTTTGCTGATCTTTAAAAACAGCTTTTTCCGGCATTACAATTTGTACTCTTGCATTTTTAATTCCTTTTTGCTGAACTATTGTTCTTGAAATTTCTCCTTCAATAGCTCTTTTAAAATTAAGTTTCTGCATAAACTCAGACATGCCAATTGTATTTTGGTCAAAAATCTCATAACCAATAACTCCCGAAGAAGGAATTCCTTTACCGGCAAGAGCTAACCTAATTTCATAAACATCTTTTTTAGGAACTTCAATTGTATTACCGCCATCAACTAATTTATATGGTATTTTTTTATTTGATAAATACTTAACAACTTCTCCGGCTTCATCGGAAGCTAAGTTGCTATATAATGTTGTATAAACCGGTTCATTGAATGCAAATAGCATTAGTCCTATCATTACAACAGTAATAACGGCAATACCGCCAAGAAGCATTTTCTGCTGCATCGTAAGCTTATTAAAAATTCCGGTTAATGCTGCAAGAGACTTTTTTTCATTATCCACAGTTACTACATCCTTGTAAGTTCTTTGTACATATCAACAGTTTTATTTCTTATTTGCATTAGTAATTCCAGACTTGTTTTAGCTTTTTCGCCTGCAATCATAACTTCGTGCAATTCAACGTCTTTACCTTCAACAAAATCAGTTACTTTATTTTTAGCATTAAACTGATCGGCATTTACATCTTTTGCAAAATTTGTTAATATTTCGCCAAAGCCTGTACTATTTGGTTTTTTTGTTTTATTTGCCAATTCATTAAACTTTGGAACAAAGCTGCTTAAACCACTTGTTTTCATTTTATCCTCTTCTATCAAATAATGAACCTAAAGACACTCCGTTTTTAACACCATTTTTATTGTAAAAATGATACCCGTTTATTTCCTCTTCTTTTTGAGGATATAGGTTCTTAAAAAAATTTTTCTCATCGTTAGTAATTTTTGTATCCAGCTTAATTTTTTTTGTTGCTTCCGGTTTATTAACTGCTTTATTATTGTTTTTTGATATAACCGGTTTATAATTACCAATTGAATTAGTTGATATTTTCATATTATATATCCAATGACATTTTTGCTATTTCTTTTGCTGAATTAAATGCTGTTACATTTGCTTCATAGCTTCTTGAAGCTGAAATCATTTCTACCATTTCTGTTACTACACTTACATTTGGCATTAAAACATATCCGTCTTCATTTGCATCCGGATGATCCGGCATATATACAAGTTCTCCCTGACTTTGATCAACTTGTTCGCTTACTCTTAAGCCCGAATCAAAATCTTTTGTATCGGGTAATTTTGGCAACATGTGATTAGGATTATTTATTATTAATTGGTTATTTACATTAAGATTGCCGCCTCTGTTTTGAAACTTATCTTTTTCTTGTACTACACTAAGATATTTTCTTTGATATGGTCCGCCTTTATTTGTTCTGGTAGTGCTTGTATTTGCAATATTTTCCGTAATAAGTTCCATTCTTTTTTTCTGAATACTCATACCTTTTGAACTTATTCTAAAAGATGAGAAGTTAGGATGTATTTTCATTAACTACCTCCTTTTATAACACTTTGTAACGATCTGAAATATGCATTTATTTTTTTTGCTGCAAATTTGAACATAATTGTATTTTCCGCAAGCTCTGCCATTTCTTTATTGACATCAACATTATTAAAGCCGGAAATGTTTTCATTACTTTCGTCAACCACAATTCTAAGTTTCGATTTATCATTTGCACCTTTTAATTGTAATGGCTCATTAATTCCCTTATTAAAAAGATCTTTAAATTCAACATCCCTTCTTTTGTATCCAATTGTTTCGGAGTTGGCAATATTCTGTCCAATCACTTTTTGCTTTAGTGCGGTATAGTCGAGAACATTTTCTAAAATTCTATTTGTGGGAAAAGGCATTTTTTCTCCATTATTTTTTAATTAATAATGTCAAAACTAATGCCACTATATTAATGTGATAAATGAGTGATTTTTGGGGTTTTAAATAAAAAGATTGGCTAAAATTGTACAGTTGTTACTTATTATTCATTATAATCAAGAATAACGGATTTTGTTTCTCCACATGAACAGACAAATTTTATTTCTTTTATATTATCATTTTCGTCTTTACTTAGTATTATCTTAACACCTTCATGCATTTCTTCTTCAACACTAATCTTAGTTGATCCTATAATTTTCAGTTCTTCGGCACTAATAACATTACCTTTAAGTGATGAAGATTCACAGCTAATTTCTTTATAAGTTGCATCATCAAATGTATCCATATACTAAACCGCCTTATTGATAATGTTAGGAATTTCTTCGAGAGGAGCAATTGTATCTGCCAAACCGTTTTCTACAATTGCTTTAGGCATACCGTAAACAACACAAGATGATTCCTCTTGAGCAATACAATGTGCACCAACTGCTTTTAGTTTTTTTACACCTTCCAAGCCGTCACGTCCCATTCCTGTCATTATTACACTTAAAACATTTTTTCCGTAAACTTTCTCGGCGGATTCAAACAAAACATCTACAGAAGGTCTATGCAAAGTACCATTAGGCATTTCCGAAACAGAAATTGAAACATTCATCCCATTTTTTCTAAGAGTCATGTGCATACCGCCGGGAGCAATATATACAACTCCGTTTTTAACAATTTCATTATTTTCGGCTTCTTTTACATGTAAACTACTCATATTATTTAATCTTTGAGCTAGAGAAGCTGTAAATTTTGGCGGCATATGTTGAACTATAAAAGTAGGAACATTTAATTTTGAAGATAATACCGGAACAACTTTTTGTAATGATATTGGTCCGCCGGTTGAAATACCTAAAACAACGGCTCTGTAATTACCTTTTGGTAAAGCTTTAATATTATTATTTACATGTGTACTTTTTATTGTATTGTTACCGGTATTTCTGTTATGAAATGTGTTTAATCTTGTAACAACTCTTTTTTTATTTTTTGCAAAAGCTTTTACTTTTCTAATTAAATCTTCCTTTATTGATGCAATAGCTACACTTACAAAGGAAGAAGCTTTGGGAATAAAATCTACAGCTCCCAAATCCAGTGCTTTTAGGGTTTCATCAGCTCCTTCTGTTGTAAGGGAACTAACCATTATAACCGGAGTAGGACTTTGTTTCATAATGTGTTTTAATGCCGTAAGTCCATCCATTCTGGGCATTTCAATATCCAATGTAATAATATCAGGCTTTAAGTTTTTAACTTTATTTAATCCGTCAAGTCCATCAATAGCGGTTGCAATAACTTCTATTGCCGGATCAGATTCCAACATTATTGATAATGATTTCCGCATAAAAGCAGAATCATCAACAACTAAAACCTTAATTTTATTATTATCCATTATTTAAAAGCCCCCTCGGAATTATTCATTTTCAGCAGTAATTTTATTTATTAGTTCGGCAATATCGGCAATCATAACAACTTTACCATCACCCATAATTGTTGAGCCGGCAATACCTTCTATATTTCCAAGATATTTACCAAGTGATTTTATCACAATTTCTTTTTGACCGATTAAACGATCAACTCTAATTCCATATCTTTTTTCAGCTAAACCGATTATTACAATATATTGAGATTCTTTTTTAGTTGGCATAGTATCGGAATGATAAAGAAGCTGATCTATATTTACCAATGGAATTACACGATCTCTTAACCTGATACATTCAGTTTTATTTACCGGATATATATCATCTTCGGTTACGGTAATAACTTCTATTACGGAGTTAAGCGGAATAACGATAGTTTCATTAATTATCTCTACCAATAAGCCTTGAATGATAGCTAATGTTAGCGGTAGTTTTATAATTATACTGCTGCCTTTTCCTACTTCCGATTCTATATCTATAATACCTCTTAATCTTGTAACATTGGTTTTTACAACATCCATTCCCACGCCACGTCCGGAAATGTTTGTTACCTTTTCGGCGGTTGAAAAACCGGGAGCAAAAATTAAATTAAGTGCTTCTTTATCTGTTAGTTCACTGGCTTTTTCTTTTGTTATAATCCCTTTTTCTATGGATTTGGCAACTATTTTTTGAGGGTCTATTCCACCACCATCATCTTTGATTGTGATTATAATATGGTTCCCTTCGTGTTCCGCAGAAAGTGTAATTGTTCCCTTAGGGTCTTTTCCAACTTTTTCTCTTTCTTCCGGAGCTTCAATTCCGTGGTCCATTGAATTTCTTATTAGGTGAACTAACGGATCGTTTATTTCTTCAATTAATGTTTTATCCAGCTCGGTTTTTTCACCTTCAATTACAAGTTGCACTTTTTTACCGGTTTCTTTACTTAAATCTCTAACCAATCTTGGGAATTTATTAAATACTTTCCCGATTCTAATCATTCTGGTTTTCATTACGGCTTGTTGTAATTGAGTAGTAAGTAAATCTATCTGTCTGGTTGTATCACCAAGATTTCTAGCAAGTTCGGTACCTTCGTGCTCTTTTGTAAAATCTTCATTAACTTGTGTAAGTCGGTTTCTACCAAGAACAATTTCCGAAACAATATTTAATAATTCATCTAGTCTTTCAACATCCACTCTTATTGTTTGTTCTATAGAAGGTTTATTTGGTTTTTCAACTTTTTTCTTAGGTGCTTTTGCAGTTTTATTTTGTACGGTTTCTTTTTTAGATTTATCTTCTAACGGAACTTCAACCGGTTTATTATTTTTTTGTTCCGGCGGTTCAGCTACTTCCGTTTCTGTTGTAGTTATTGCTTCTCCGGTTATAGCCAGCTTAGAAGCTTTTTGTTCTTTTTCTTTTGCTCTTTTATTTGCCAAAATAAATGCTTGTTCAATTTCATCGTCTGTCATATCTTCGGTAATTACAATTTCATCTTCTTCATTATCCGCTTCATTTGCTTCGGTATTTTCTTCTGCTTTAACAGGTTCTTCTTGTATTTGTTCTTCTACTTTCGCTTCTTCAACTTTTTGTTCTTCTTGAATATTTTCTTGTTTGTTTTCTTCCGGAGCTTCAGACTCAGTTCCCATAGAACTTAAAATTTCTTTTAAACTTTTCAAGTATGGTTCGGTATCAAAATCTTCATTCTTTTCATTTTCCACTACCGAAAGAAGTTCGTTTAAAGCATCAAAACTTTCTAAAATTCCATCCATTATGGTAGAATTTACTTTTGCTTCACCTTTACGCAGTTTATTTAAAATATCTTCCAGGTGATGTGTAAGTTTTTGTAGTTTTTCTAATCCGAGAAATCCGGAAGTTCCTTTAATTGTATGGAAGGACCTGAAAATTTCATTTAGTAAATCCGCATCATCCGGCGTGCTTTCCAATTGCACTAAATCTATATCTAATTTTTCCAGTATTTCTTTTGTTTCAACAAGAAAACTTTCAAAAATTTCCGCCATTTCCGGATCTACTAGTAAAGAGTAATCTGCCATTTTATTTCTTCTTTTTTATGAAAATAATTTATCAATATCATCTTGTGAAGCTTTTTCTCCACTTATAACGGAATCAACTAAATCTTGATCATTAGTAGATTTATTGTAGCTTGCATTTGCATCAAAGTGAGTGCCCGGCATATCCAGATTATCTTTTGCAAAAGTTTCTTCGTCAGCAAGATTAAATACAGCCAACAAACTGCTTAATTTATGTTGAACTGAAATTATTAAATGATTTACGGCAGCCAATTGTTGTGCAGTAATATCTTGCACTTGTAAAGACATTGTTATTTGGTCTGTACTTGTAATAATGTTTTTAAGTCTGTTCTTCATCATTTCCAATTCCAGACTAACATCTATTTTATTTAACATTTCTTGCAGTATTTCTTCAGCTTTTGCATTACCTTTTATTTCAGTAGAAAGTTGTTCTACTAATTCTTCTACGGAATGCCTGGAAGCAATCATATCCGATAAACAATCATCTATATTATGAATCTCATCATTAATTTTATCAACCACATCCAAAACTTCTGTAATTGCTAATTCCGTAGCATTTGTTACATTATTAATTTGCTTAGATGCTTCGGGTATTTTGGAACGGGTTTCCTCTATTGAACCATTTACTTCTTCAATAATCGGAATAAAATCACTCATAAAAGAGATGAAATTTTCAACAACGGGTACCATTCTTTCGCCAAACTTAAAAAGTTCGCCAACATCTTTTAGTTTGCCCATCATTTCATTAAGATTTTTAACTGTATCACTCATAATTTTTACCTTTAGTTTGATAGTACCAAATCAATTTTTTCTTTAAGTATTTGCGGAGTAAAAGGTTTTACAACATAGTTAGATACCCTAGCTTGTAAAGCTTGTACAATATCTTCTTTTACACCTCTGGTTGTTACCATTAGGATTGGCAGTTCTTTAGTTCTTTCGTTTGCTCTAATGGCTTTAGTTAATTCCAACCCCGTCATTACCGGCATATTCCAATCTGTTATTACAAAATTGATGGCACTATCGGCATTTAGCTTTTCCAGAGCAACTTTACCATCTTCTGCTTCCACATATTCGTTATAACCTAAAGATTTTAGTGTGTTAACCACTATTCTTCTCATTGTGTTGGAATCATCTACAATTAAGAATTTTCTGCTCATTATATTCCCTATAAAATGTTTTAATTAATATATTTTGATACTTCGTAATGCATACGTTTTGGGTCAAAAGGTTTAACCATATAGGAATTTGCCCCTATATTTAAGCCTCTTTTTACTTCTTCGCTTCCTTTCAACGAAGAAAGAATTATTATTGGTATATGTTTATTTTCTTCATTTTCTCTTACGGCTTTGATTAATTCAAAACCATCCATATTAGGCATGTTAAGATCGGTTATTATTAAATCTACATCATTCATTGGCAGTAGTTCTATAGCTTCCATACCATCGGAGGCCGCAACAACTTCAAATCCTTTTGCTTTTAATGTAAAAGAAACAAATTTTCTGATTGTTGGAGAATCATCAGCAATTAAAATAACTTTTTTCATCTATTTACCCCTTTTTATATCCAATGGTTTTAGGAAAACTTACTAATTTGAATGCTTTGGAAATTCCGTGTAAGGTTTCCGAATATCCGATAAATAAGTATCCATTTGGATTTAGTGAGTTATATAAATTGTTTACAACCTTAATTTTTGATTGTAAGTCAAAATAAATTAGAACATTAGCACAATATATTACATCGGTTTTGCCCATCATTCTAATACCAACTTCGTCATACAGGTTAAGTGTTTTAAACTTTACCATATTTTTAATTTTTTGATCTATCAGGTAACTGTTGCCTTCTTTTCTAAAATATTTTTTAAGATACAAAGGCGGTGTATTTCTAATAGAATATTCTTTGAACACTCCTTTTTTTGCTGCTTCTACTACCGCATAGTTAATATCCGTGCCAATAATTTCAACTTTTAATGTTGGATATTTAGGTAATATTATTTCATTTATAACCATTGCAGCTGTGTATGCTTCTTCTCCGGTAGAAGATGCTGCACTCCAAATTCTAATTCTTTTAAATGAACCCGGTTGTTTTGCCAGAAGCTCGGGAATTATGTTATTAACCAAAGCATCGGCTTGCGGTTGATTCCTAAAGAAGTATGTTTCGTTAATTGTTATTGCTTCAAAAAGTTGAATTTTTTCTTGTTCTCTTTTAGGATTTGTTTTTAGGTATTGCAAATATTGAGCATAAGATGACAACTTAAGATGTTTTATTCTTTTCTGTAATCTACTTTCTAATAAATACTTTTTATTATCTTGAAAATAGATTCCGCATAAATCGTAAATATACTTTCGCCATTCTTCAAACTCTTGCGGAGTTAACTTTTGAGTTTGTGCAGAAGTATTACCCAAACCTAAATTTAACTTTCCCAAACTATTTGATCTTAACGAAGAACCCAAAGTAGATCTTAAAGTAGGTGATGTATTAAGCATTATTGTTCCTTAATTTCTAAATTAGTTAAACCGCGTTCATTTAATATATTTTGTGCATTTTCTCTAACAACTTCATCTTTGTCTTTTGCCAGCTCTTTTATTAAATCAATTATTCTCGGATCATCGCCATATTGAATTATTTCCAATAATTTTAGTCTGTTCCAAGAATTTGTATCTTCAAGCATTGTATCACTAAAAAGTAAAGCTGTTTCCGCATCAAGATAAAAGAGTAGTTCTATTGCCAAACTTCTAACTTCTTCATCCGGGTTAGATAGTAAAACAGTAAACTCTTCTACAAAATCTCTTAATTGTTTATCATTTAATGTTTGTAAACTCTCTCCTTCGTCTATTTGTATTAATTCTTTTATTTGTTCTACACATAATTTTAGATTTGCCGGAGATGTTTTTATATAATCAATAATTTTTTGGAAAAAAACAGAGGAATATTTTTGGAAATATTGTTTTAATTCCAAATCTACGTTTTCATCTTTGCCAAATACGCCAAATACATATTCAATAATTTCTTCGCCGTCAAAAAGGTTAATCAGTTTAATTGCCGATTTTCTATACTGATCGTCCGAAGATTCAAGTGTTTCTATTAAAGAAGTTTTAAGTACTTTATCTGCCGGTAAATCCAAGTTAAGTCTTTCTTGTAATTTACCTATCGCTTCTATTGCTACCCATTTATAAGCGGTATCCAAATATTGCAAATCGTTAATAAGCATATTGAATGATTCTTCGTTCCCGATTTCCCCTAAACTTTCTATTAACGGAAATTTTGTTAATTCATCTACTCCGTAATAATTGGCATTTATAAAATTTATACATTCAGGCGTACCGATTTTCCCTAATGCTTCTATTATTGTCGGTTGGAAAAGTTCGTTTGTATCGTATATGCTTATTATTTCATCAACACCTTCGGCTGCTTTGAGATTGCCCAGTGCTTCTATACAAGCAAGAATTGTATTATCATCTTTGGTAATTTTAAGTACGTTAATTATTTCTTCGGTTGCAGATTTATCTCCGATTAATCCTAAAATATCTATAATAAATTTTTGGTCATCGTCGTTAGCATCGGGTAAATAATTTAACATTGCTTTAACTGAATCCGACTTCCTTTTTAGTAGGATTTCTCCGGCTAAGTTTCTTGCGGCAATTACATCGGAAGAAATATAGGGAACTAAATACTTTGAGATATTTTTATTTTTATTGTGTGAAAGAATTCTTGTGATAACATCTCTAACAGCATTATCGTCCAGAAGTAACTTTGCCGTAACATATTCCACAACTTTA
>JALSNL010000149.1 GCA_026987055.1 Melioribacteraceae bacterium
CTTTTTACCCAAGCAAGATGAGAATATATGCTATCAATGCTCAATCCTATTACTTTTGTATTCAACTTTTTAAATTCATCATTTCTTTTTGCAAAAGCCATAAATTCGGTTGTACAAACCGGTGTAAAATCTGCCGGATGAGAAAACAATACTACCCATTGACCTTTTAAATCCGATAATTTAATAATTCCGTGTGTTGTTTTAGCAACAAATTCCGGTGCCGGTTCATTTAGTCTTGGCATACTAACTACTTGTGTTTCTTCCATTGTGAACTCCTTTATTTATTTGTGAATATTTATTAGATAATAATTATTATCCATTATGATTAAAAAAATTTATTTATTTCTACATTCTGAGCAAACTATATTGAATTGGATAGTGTAATCCAAAACTTGGTTGCCCCTTTTTACCTTTTCAGGTATTTTAATATTTTCAAGTACCGGATCATTTATGTCCATTACTTTTTTACATTTTACGCAAACAATATGGTGATGTTGTTTCATTTCCGCATCATAGCGTACGGTTTCATGTAAAGGTGTTACTACGGAAATAATTCCATGCTTCTCAAATGTTTCCAAAGTTTTATAAACCGTAGCTAACGAAATAGTTGGAAAATCCGGTTTTATATTATTATAGATAGTTTCCGGATTAGGATGCGATTTATCCGCTATAAGTGCTTTATATATAGCTAATCTTTGCGGTGTAACACTTAATGCATTAGTTTTACACTTTTGAATAAATTCATCTATTTTTGATTCTGTAGCTATCATATTTATGAGAATAACTTTTATTTGATAATTATTATTAGGTAATATAATGCTTTATATTTGGTTTGTCAAGTAAAATAATTATTTAAACTCTTTTTACGGAATAAAATATTATCCTTGTTTTTTACATAACATGTTTATCTACATGTTATTCTAAGAGAATATTATTTTACAAAAACTAAATTTATTTCCTTAATGCCGGAAAAATCTTTTCTATTGACAGTAGCTATATTTTCAATATTATGAGATAAAGCTATACTAATTATTTCAAAATTATGAATCTTAAGTCCGTGTGGAGAATATTTTTTTAACAAAAAAAAAAATTAAATTTGATTGTTCAGAAGGATATAAAATTGTAAAAATACTTTTAAATTCATTAATTACAACAAGAGCATCTTTAATGGAAATGCTTTTATCCGGATAGCGGGTAACAACAGAAAGAAATTCCGAAATATTTTTGGATGTAGTAAATAAATTGTTCGATTCAGCAAATAAAATATTTTGAACAGAGTTATAATATTTGGAATCTTCATCGATAGCATATATGAGTAAATTAGTATCCAATAAAATATTATTCATAAGCTTTATCTCGTATATTTACATCGTCAAATTGTCCCTTTAATTTAAATGTATGTATTTTCTTTTTTGCAGTTTTTGTGCTTGTAAGAGAATTGATGTAATTATATACTTTATCCAAGAACTCATTTGGCATTTTGTCTATTTTGCGTTTGATGTGTGCTTTTGTAATCATAATATTGTCAAAGATTTTTCATTTAATTTTATTTAAATATAAAGTAAATAATCTATAGTTTCAATCCAATATTTTTTAACTAGGGATAACAAATATGTAAATGCCGAATATCCTCACAAATAATGATTTATTAACTCATGTTACCCAAAAAATTTCCAAATATATTTGTATTAATTTTATACTGAATTTCTTAGTTTGTTGTCTCTCTTTTCACAATACTATTTTTTTTGATATAAAAAAGCCATCAATATTTTGATGGCTCTTAATTTGTTTTTCTATTTTAATACCTATAATGATCAGGTTTATATGGACCTTCAATAGGAATTCCCAAATATTCCGATTGTTCTTTGGAAAGTTTTGTTAAATGAACGCCCAACTTTTCTAAGTGCAATCTTGCAACTTCTTCATCTAAGTGTTTTGGTAAACGATATACGTCAACTTTATACTCTTTTGTCCAAAGTTCTATTTGTGCAAGTGTTTGGTTTGTAAATGAATTACTCATTACAAAAGATGGATGTCCCGTAGCGTTACCAAGATTAACAAGTCGTCCTTCCGAAAGAAGAATTATGGAATGTCCGTCCGGAAAAATATATTGATCAACTTGCGGTTTTATATTAACGTGTTTAATTCCGGGATAATTTTTCAATTGTTCAACTTGAATCTCGTTATCAAAATGACCGATGTTACAAACAATAGCACCGTCTTTCATTTTTTCCATGTGTTCAATTGTAATAATATCTTTATTGCCTGTAGTGGTAACATAAATATCACCAATTTCCAAATATTCTTCTGTTGTTTTAACATCAAATCCTTCCATTGCTGCTTGTAAAGCACATATCGGATCAATTTCCGTTACATGAACTTTTGCACCGAAACCTCGCATAGATTGAGCGGAGCCTTTACCCACATCTCCGTAACCGCAAACGATAACATGTTTACCTGCCATCATAATATCCGTTGCTCGCTTTATTCCGTCTGCTAAGGATTCTCTACAACCGTAAAGGTTATCAAATTTAGATTTTGTAACGGAATCATTTACATTGATTGCCGGAAATAAAAGTTTACCGGATTCCATCATTTGATAGAGACGGTGAACTCCGGTTGTTGTTTCTTCCGAAACTCCGCGAATGTGTTTTGCCATATCCGCCCATTTATTAGGATTTTCGTTATAATCAATTTTTAATCTTTTAAATAATTCAACTTCATCTTCGGCAGAATATTCAGCATCTAAAATTGCAGGATTCTCCAAAGCTTCCACTCCTTTATGAATCATCATTGTAGCATCACCGCCGTCATCAACAATAACATCCGGACCGGTTCCATCCGGCCAGGTTAAAGCCATATCGGTACACCACCAATATTCTTCCAATGTTTCACCTTTCCAAGCATAAACGGGAACTCCGGTTTTGGCAATAGCAGCTGCAGCATGATCTTGAGTAGAATAAATATTACAACTTGCCCAACGAACATCCGCACCAAGTTCTACCAAAGTTTCTATCAAAACTGCCGTTTGAATTGTCATGTGAAGAGAACCCATAATTTTAGCTCCCTTTAACGGTTTGGTTTCTCCGTATTTTTGTCTCAGTGCCATTAAACCCGGCATTTCCTTTTCTGCTAATTCTATTTCTTTTCTTCCGAAATCAGCTAATGAAATATCTTTAACTTTATACGGCAGATATTCCACATTGGTTTTTACTTCGCTCATTTACTTTCCTTTTGGTTTATATTTTTGAAATTTTTTAACTAAGTCCAATTTTTCCCAAGAAAATTCTTTCCTCCCGAAATGACCATAGGATGATGTGATTTGGTAAATAGGTTTACGTAAACCAAGTCTATTTATTATACCTTTGGGAGTAAGATCAACTTCTTTTTTTATCATTTCGGATAATTCATTATCGGAGATTACTCCTGTTCCTTTAGTATCAATAAATATTGAGACCGGTTGTTCAACACCAATTGCATAAGCTAGTTGAACCAAACATTCTTTAGCCAATTTAGCGGCAACAATATTTTTTGCAATATGACGAGCAGCATAAGTTGCGCTTCTATCAACTTTAGAAGGATCTTTACCTGAAAAAGCTCCGCCGCCGTGTGGTGCCCAGCCGCCATAAGTATCTACAATAATCTTTCTTCCCGTTAAACCACTATCTCCGTGCGGACCGCCTATTTCAAATCTTCCGGTGGGATTTACATGGTATTTTGTATTCTTATCCAATAATCTTGAAGGTATTACTTTTTTAATAACATGTTTTACAATATCACTTTTTATTTTTTTCTGGCTTACACCTTTATCATGTTGAGTAGAAATAACAACAGTATCAACCCTAATCGGCTTATTATTATCATCATATTCAACTGTTACTTGTGATTTTGAATCAGGACGAAGATACGGCATTAGTTTTTTATTTCTTTTACGTATATCCGCCAATTTTTTTACAAGCTTATGAGCATACATAATTGGCATCGGCATTAATTCTTTTGTTTGATCACAAGCATACCCAAACATAATTCCTTGATCACCGGCACCACCTGTATCTACTCCCATCGCAATATCGGGTGATTGCGAATGGATGGCATTAAGAACAGAACAAGATTCGGAATCAAATTTATAATCGGCTTCCGTATATCCAATATTTTTAACGGTTTTTCTAACAATATCTTGAATATCAACATAAGCTGTAGTTGTAATTTCACCACCAACAAGAACCAAGCCTGTTGTTACAAAAGTTTCGCAAGCAACTCTTGCATTTGGGTCTTCTGCTAAAATAGCATCAAGCACACTATCAGAAATTGCATCGGAAACTTTATCCGGATGCCCTTCTGAAACTGATTCTGAAGTAAAAAGGTAGGACATTTAAACCTCTTTTATTATTTTATTGTTTTAATTTAGAATAGATTTTTTTTACGAATACTTAATTTAGATAATTTCTGTGCATTTATCAAAATTATCGTTTAATATTCAACTTTATTAAGCAATATTTTTATGCAAAAAACAAAAATAACAAAACTTTTTAATATTGAATTTCCAATTATCCAAGGCGGTATGGTTTGGGTTTCCGGTTGGAAGCTTGCCGCAGCTGTTTCTAATAATGGCGGATTAGGTTTAATTGGTGCAGGGTCTATGAAACCGGATTTACTAACAGAGCATATTCTGAAATGTAGAAAAGCAACAGATAGACCGTTTGGCGTTAATATTCCTTTGCTACGCGAAGATGCGGCTGATTTGGTAAATACTGTGATTCGTGAAAATGTAAAGATTGTTTTTACTTCGGCAGGACATCCCGGAAAGTTTATAGATTTATTTAAAATAAATAATATTACTGTTGTTCATGTTGTATCGTCCCTTAAGTTTGCACACAAAGCCGAAAGCGTTGGATGTGACGCTATTGTAGGGGAAGGTGTTGAAGCCGGCGGTCACAACGGACTTGATGAGTTGACAACTTTTTCACTTATTCCACAATTGATAAATGAAATTAAGATACCTGTAATTGCAGCCGGCGGCATAATGAACGGACAAACAATTCTTGCTGCTCTTGCGCTTGGTGCCGAAGGTGTACAGATAGGAACCAGATTTGCCGTTACTAAAGAATCTTCAGCTCATATTAATTACAAGAATGCTGTTTTAAATGCTAAGGATAACAGTACAAAATTAATTTTGAAAAAACTTGCTATGGCAAGGGTAATTAAAAATGAATTCAGCACACAAATTACCGAAGCCGAAGATAATTGTGCCGATATTGACGAACTAAAAGAAATACTTGGAGAAAAAAGAGAACGCGAAGGTATCTTTAACGGTAATCTTGAGGAAGGAATGCTTGAAGCAAGTCAAAGCAGTGGAATAATAACAAATATTCCAGCTGTTAAAGAGTTAATGAAAAATTTAATTTCGGAATATTCAATTGCTCTTAATAACTTAAAAGCAGCCAAGTAATTTAAAACAAGCACATTAATATTTTTACCTCACTATTCAATTAATCTTTAGTTAAATTTTATTGCTTATTTATTTTAATAAAAACATATTTTTTGAAAGGATATATTTATGAATTTCCATCCAACCAACATTACACTTCATATTGTTATTGCAGGTATTTGGTTATCTTATTTTATAATAGAAAACAGGTTAAAAGCTCAAATCAAAAATTCCGGAACAAAAGAAACAAAATTATTTGTAATCAAACAGTACCTAAAATTTTCAAAGGTTTTTATGTTAATAGTGTCTGTTGGCATTGCCGTTACCGGAATTCTATTGGTTTTATTTAATTCTCACTACGGTTTTTTCAATATGAGCAATAACCATTGGTTAGCAACAAAGCAAATTTTATTCGTTATAATTTTGATAAATATTTTTATTAATCTTTTACCTTCTATCAAAAAAGTTACACGGTTAATCGAACAAAACGCAACCGAAAATGAATATGAAAAATTTTTAAGAAAAATATTTAAAGCTAATTTATTAATTAACATATTGGCTTTACTGAATTTTCTGTTTGCAATTACACATAAATTTTATAGTTAGATTTTTTTGAGGTTTTTATTATATACTTAAAATTGACTTGATTTAACCAAAAGTATCTGAGAGTAGATTTTAAAAGTTATCATCAGCAAATACCACAAATAGAAAATTTGGATCAGTTAAAAATTCGTGGATCATCGTTTTAATATTTTGCTTCGGAATCTCTGTTTCCTTAATATTGACTTACTTTTAGTGAAATTTAATGTTATTTTATTAGTTTAAATTAAAAATTACTACTTGCGTAAATGAAAACTATTCTGTTACTTGGTTCAACAGGGTCTATTGGTGTAAGCACGTTAGACGTTATAAGATTATTAAAAGATAAGTTTAAAGTTTTTGCACTTACTGCCAATACAAATATAGAACTATTGGAAAAACAAATAAACGAGTTTCGTCCTGAATTTGTTGTTGTAAAAGACAAAGAGAAAGCAAAAGAATTAAAATCTATTGTTAATGATAAATGTACTGTTCTTGCCGGAGAAGAAGGACTTTTGGAAATTACAAAAAATGGGAATTATGATATTCTTCTTTCCGCTTTAGTTGGGTTTGCCGGTCTTAAACCGACAATTGAAAGCATAAAACGAGGCAAAAGAATTGCTCTTGCAAACAAAGAAACTTTAGTAGCAGCCGGTGAAATTGTAATTAACCTTGCACAAAAACATAATGCGGAAATTCTTCCGGTAGATTCCGAACATAGTGCAATATTTCAATGTTTGGTTGGTGAAAAAAATAATAGTATTGAAAAATTAATTGTTACGGCATCCGGCGGACCTTTTAGAAATCATTCTATAGAAGAATTAAAAAATGTTACCGTTGCAGAAGCACTTAATCATCCTAATTGGGATATGGGCAACAAAGTAACTATCGATTCCGCAACAATGATGAATAAAGGCTTGGAAGTTATTGAAGCACATTGGTTATTTAATTTGGACAAGGATAAAATTGATGTTGTCATTCATCCGCAGTCAATAGTTCATTCAATGGTTGAATTTGTTGATAATACAATAAAAGCTCAATTAAGTTTGCCTGATATGAAGTTACCGATTCAATATGCATTAACCTATCCGGAAAGAGTTGGGAGTAATTTTGTAAACACACATTTCCCTTCTCTTAAAGAACTTACTTTTTATGAACCGGATTTGGTAAAATTTAACTGTTTGCAATTAGCTTATGATGCTATGGAAGAAGGAGGAACTGCTCCTTGCATTCTTAATGCCGCAAACGAAATTGCCGTTGAGAAATTCTTGACCGGGACAATTAAATTTACACAAATACCTGAACTGATAACAAATGCACTCGATAATATAGTTTCTGAAACATTAATTGATTTAGAAACTATTATGGAATGTGATAGTAAAACAAGGAAACACTCACAAAATTTTAGCTAGGAGATTTAACTTTGATAGAATCAACAATATATTTTATTATAACGATAGGCATTTTGGTTTTTGTTCACGAATTCGGACATTTTATTGCAGCCAGAATGTGCGGTATGCGTACGGATGCATTTGCAATCGGATTTGGCAAACGTCTTTTCGGTTGGAACAAAGTTACAGGTTTTACTTGGGGAGATTTGGATAAAGATACTGATTTACAAGGACACACTGATTACAAACTTTGCTTACTTCCACTTGGTGGTTACGTAAAAATTGCAGGGATGGTTGACGAAAGTTTTGATACTGAATTTGCCGACAAAGAACCGGAGCCTTATGAATTTAGAGCAAAACCAACATATCAAAAATTATTTGTCATAACTGCCGGTGTTTTAATGAACTTATTACTTGCTGTTGCAATTTATTGGGGAATTAATTTTTTCCAAGGCAAACAAGTAATGGAAACAACAGAAATAGGTGTAGTTGCAGATTCATCATTAGCCTATCAAGCAGGTTTCCGTTCTTATGACAAAGTTATTTCAGTTAACGGAACTCCGGTTAGTGATTGGGAAAACTTCTTAAATACATTATTAATAAAAAATATTGGGAAAGATGTTGACGTTACAGTTGAAAGAAACGGCGAAGAAGTAACATTCAAAGCGCCTAAGAATATTTTAGGAAAGGCAGCTCAAACACCAATGTTTTTAACAATTGGTGAAACAAAGCCAATGATAAGTGGTGTGTTGGAAAACTCTCCGGCTGAAAAAGCAGGAATAAAACCCGGCGATATTTTTTATGAATTAAATAAAAAGAAAGTTGCCAGCACAAAACAGGTAATAAGTATTATTTCTTCGCATAAAGACACCGATATTCCAATAAAATTAATTAGAAAAGATGATACAATTGCAACTGAAGTTAATCCCGGCTTGGAAGGTAAAATTGGTGTTGCTCTTGGTGATGCTTATGTTGGTCCTGTTACTTATAAAGATTATGGTTTAGGAGAATCTTTAAGTAAAAGTTTTTCCAACGTTAGTCTTTATACGGCTCTTACTTTCAAAATGTTCGGCAGTATTATCAAGGGAGATGCTGCTTTGGCAGATAATATTGGCGGTCCGGTAAAGATTGCAAAATTTGCAGCACAATCCGCTGATGCCGGACTAATTCCATTTTTATTATTTTTAGCAATGTTAAGTTTAAGTCTTGCAATTATAAATATTTTACCATTCCCTGTTTTAGACGGCGGACATTTTGTAATAATATTGATTGAAGGCATAATAGGAAAAGAATTACCGATAAAAGCTAAAATTGCAATTCAAAATGTAGGTTTTGTTATTTTGCTTTTGTTAATGGTTTTTATTGTTTATACGGATATTTCAAGCTTATAAGGTTATTAAATACACTCTTTTTATACATAACTTAAAGAAAGTATTTTAAACTAGGTTTTGAATGCTAATCAAAAATTAAAGCAAACAGTCTTTCAATAGATTAAACTAAGGTTAATTTCTTGAGGGAGGTTTAACTTGTTGCCATCTATCTTATTTTAGAATAGAACCAAAATTTATAATAAGTTTACATTTAAAACAAAACCCCGATTTTTTTCTACTAATCGGGGTTTAACAAATAAATCTTTTTTACAAAAAAACTTAGCTCATCTACTAATCAACCTTAAACATAGAATCTTTTAATCCCGTATTTATTTTTACGGATGTTACTTCCAATTCCAATTTGTTTGCTCCTACCGTTTGTGACATTTTGTAAGGAACCATTAGTCCGTTTACCGGTTTATAATCTCCGAGATCAACAGTTTGCGTAAAATTACCTTGCGGTGTTTTTATTGAATTAACTTCGCGTACTTTCAGTCCTGTGCTTACATCATAGTATTCTGTTTTTTTAGTTCCTGTTGGATATGTGAACAATATTTTATAAGCATCTTTATCGTTTATTTTTTCAATACCTTTTAATTCATATTTAACATTGTATTTTTTATAATCTACAACCATGTATAAATTATTTTGCAATTTTAGGTCTTCTAATTTATCGCCGGTAATTTCTTGTACTTGTCCCATTGCTTCTTGCTTAGCTTTTTTTCCATCAAAAATAATTACTTGCTTACCAACACCAAAATCAACTTCTTGATAAAGTTTATTAGGAGCTTTTTGAGACATGGTCAATTTAATATCCATTCCTTGCATCTTTCCTTTAAGCTTGGTTGTTTTATCTTTAACGGCAAGTAACTTTTCTTTACCACCTATTGCTTTTACATATTTTTCAATTATGCTTTCGGCAGTTATATCAGACGGAACTTTTTTAACATTAGGGTCGTATTTATTTCCGTAATTATCATAATATTGTATTTTACCGCTCGGACTGAATTTTTTCAAACTTTTTGCAACTTCATCGGCATTTCCAACAACAATTACATTGCAATTTTTGGGTTTAAGATATTTTTTTGACACTGTTTGAATATCATCGGCAGTAATTTTATTTAGTCTTTTCAAATATGTTTTATAATAATCTTTAGGTAAGTTATATTTTTCAATATTTAAAGCAAACGAAGCTATAGTTTGAGGTTTTTCCAAAGATCTTGCAAAACCTCCGGCCATAAAATTTTTAAATCTGCTTAATTCAACATCTCCAACTTTTTCGTTTCTTAATCTTTTCATTTCATTTAATATTTCCGTTACCGAACTATCGGTTACGGGGTTTCTAACGGTAGTTTGAGCAATAAAGTTACCTACTAATCTATCGGAAGCAATGCGTGCATAAGCGCCATAAGTGTAAGCATGTTTTTCTCTCAGGTTTTGCATTAATCTTGCAGAAAATGATCCGCCTAAAATTGTACTCATTAGGCTTGCTTTAATAACATCATCACTACCTTTTTTTAGATCAATTGGATATGTAATATTTATTACAGACTGAACCGATGCAGGTCTATCTGAAATTGCAACTCTTCTTACTATAGGTGCTTTGGGTGTTTTGTATTTTTTTCCGGTTACTTGTTTCTTTTCCCAACTGCCAAGATATTTTTCAACCAAGTCTTTTGCTTCGTCTAGTGTAATATCACCAACTATGGCAAGTAAAGAAATATTAGGTCTGAAAAAATCTTTATAATAATTTTTACACATATCCAACGTTACGGATTTAACGGTTTCTTCCGTAGTTACTTCTCCGTAAGGATGGTTTTTACCGTAATTAAGAACTTTTCGCAAATTAGAAGCAATTGAACTTGGTTCTTCTTTTGCAGCTGCCAAACCGGAAATAGTTTGTTTTTTAATTTTATCCAATTCTTCTTGTTTGAAATCTGCATTTAATATTATATCGGAAATAATATCCATCAAAGAAGAGAAATGGCGTTTTAACGAAGAACCGTAAATACTTTGTCCGGATGTATATAGACTAGCCCCAATAAAATCAACAGCTTCATCTATTTGATCTTTAGTTTTGGTTTTTGTTCCTGTTCTTAATAATTGTCCGGCAATATCTATGTAGCCTTTGTGTTTTCCTTCTAAAATCGGTTCGCGTACTGTTTCCAATCTAAAAGTAACTTTGGGCAATTTATGGTTTTCAATTACAAATACTTTTAACCCGTTAGGCAATTCAAAAGATTCATAATCGCCAAGTTTAATTTCCGGTGCCGGACCGGGTTTTGGTTGAATACTTCTATCCAATTGAGCAAACAGATTTATTGCCGCTATCATTAAAAGGATAGTTATTGTTTTAATTTTCATTATTTCTCTCCAATATTATATTTCAATTTATTCTTATTTTTTCTTGTCTTTTTTCGGTAAATAATAAAGCACTACCCGATTGTTTTTATTTAAATATTTTTTTGCCACATTTTGAATTTCTTCTCTTGTAACATTCATATATTTATCTATCTCGGAATTTATCAAATTGGTATTTCCGTAGATTGCATGATAATCCGCCAAACTTCCGGCAATTCCCGCAACTGTAGAATTTTGGTTTACAAAAGTATTTTCAATTTGATTACGTAGTTTTTGAAATTCTTTTTCTGAAATAAGTTCATTTTTAACCTTATCCAATTCGTTTTGCATAGTTGCTTCCAAATCGTTTGCAGCAACACCTTTGTTACTTATTGCATAAATCAAAAATAATCCCGGATCTTCAAGAGGATAAACAAACGAACCGGCATTAATTGCTTTTTGTGTTTTATCTACCAAAGCTTTATGCAAACGGGAACTTTGACCGGATGCAAGTAAAGTTGTTAACATATCCAAGGCATAAAAATCTTTTGTACCCAAGGCAGGAATTCTATAAGCTTGAGCAACCAAAGGAAGTTGGATATTATCATAAACCGTATCACGCACTTCTCCGTTTAGAGGTGGTTCAACAACTGTTGGTCTAGGAATTTTCTTCTTCCCTTTTGGAATATCGGCAAAATATTTTTTAACTAAATCTTTTGTTTTGTTAACATCTATATCTCCGGCAATTACAAGAGTTGCATTTTGCGGTACGTAAAATGTGTGATAAAAATCTCTGAATTCATCAATTGTTGCTTGATCTATATATTGTGCCGAACCAATAGGCAACCATTTATAAGGATGAACTTTATAAGCTCGTTTAAATGTTTCTTCCATAAAGGTTCCGTAAGGTCTGTTATCGTATCTTTGACTTCTTTCTTCTTTAACAACTTTTCTTTGTGTTTCAACTCCAATAGTATCAATTTTTGCATGCATTAGTCTTTCGGATTCTATCCAAAGACCTAACTCAAGTTGATTTGATGGCATTATTTCGTAATAGTATGTTTTATCTTGTGTTGTATAAGCGTTATTTGCAGAGCCGGAACTTTCCATTATTTTATCAAATTTTCCTCTTGGAATATTTTCCGATCCTTCAAACATCAGATGTTCAAAAAAATGTGCGAAACCGGTTCTTGAAGGTTCTTCATTTTTAGAACCTACATGATAAAGTATGGAAACCGCAACAATAGGTGTTGTATGGTCTTCGTGTAATATTACATGTAAACCGTTTTCCAAATCAAATTCAGTGAATTCAATTTTTCGTGCTTGTGCAAATGTTAAAGTGGAAATTAACAAAAGAACAAGAATAGCTTTGATTTTCATTATGCTCCTTATTTATTTTTAATTTGTTATTGAAGAATTAAATTTCAAAATAGTAAAAAATATTTTTATAAAGTTAATTATCTAATTATTTAAATAAAAATTAGTAAAAAATTGTAAATCTATTACAATAAAACTTACTAAAATATATTTGACGAGTATTGTGCTTAAATGTTCCGTAAATATGTGGAATTATAGTTAATAAGAAGAAAATTTCTACAGCTTATTTGTTAAAATTAAAGTCCTAATATAGAGTAGGTTAAAACAAAAAAAATTCTCAACAACATTGTAAAATTTAATAATGGATTATTTGGTTAAACCCAATTTATACATTAGAATTTAGAAATTGTTTATAAAACTCTGATGCAATAAGTTAAAGAGACTTTCAACTTAACCATTCCCAATGCTTTACATTAGAGTAATTGCTTTTATTACAATAGATTAGATCTCTTCTGTTTTTCTATTGCATAATTCGGGTTAAACAAAATCGTTAAGTTTTAATACCTCAGAACCTTGCAGTCAAATTAATAAAAAAATATATTTTGAAATTAATCTTCATCAAATCCCGGTCGTATAAAACTGCGGGCATTAGGAAATTTTTTCTCTATGGTATGTTGTAATTCTATTAAATGCAAAATATTTGTGAATATAAGTTTATCTTCGTCGGAAAAATACAACAATAAATTTTCCCAAGCGCTTATTGAGCTATCAATTCCGATTAAAGCAACTTTTGCAGAACCATCGGAATCTTTCGGCAAATCATCTACTACATCTAAATCCTCACCAGATAAAGCCCGCATAATTTTTACATAAATTTGGTATTGATACCACTGAACAACTTCAATAGAATCAACTATTTTGGAGATAGCTTTGGAGTTTAATGCTTGCATTTCTAAACTGCCGGATTTTTTTGAATTGTTCCTTTGGTTATTAAACCATTCATTAACCATGCTAATATATTTTTTTGAAGCTTCGGCACAATCGGAACTTTCATTAATTAATCTTTTAATTTTCCTTTCCTCTATAAAACTTTCCTCTTCTTCAGTATCTTCGCTATCAAAATCCAATTCCATATTTTTTTCATAAAATGAATTTTTTGTATCCGTAAAATATTTTTCAAAAATATCTTCCAACGAAGTAATACCGTTATCAAGTTCGTTTTTCTTAGTTTCTATCTCGTTTTCAATAGCTCCTAACATACACCTTGATGTAAATTCACATCGTTGACACCAGCGATTGCAATAGTTGTATATTCCCGATATAAATTGATTACTGTTTTTATTTTGTTCTTGGTTCATTTTTTATAATAATTTGTATCCAAAATTATCGGAAGAAAAAACAATAATAATTTGCGATAAAGAATTAACGTTTAATTCCACCAGGGAAAAAATTTATCTTAACTTCTCTAAAAAATAATTAAGCAGCTCATCTTTTTTCAAACGAATTTGCTCCATACTGTCGCGGTCTCTTATCGTAACCGTATCATCTTCAAAAGTTTGGGTATCAACCGTAACGCAAAAAGGTGTTCCAGCTTCGTCTTGTCGTCTGTATCTTCTTCCAACAGCACCTTTGCTATCGTAAAATACTTTCATATAAGGACGTAACTCGGCTTCAATTTCTTTGGCAACTTCCGGCATACCGTCTTTATTTACCAAAGGAAAAATTGCAACTTTAATGGGTGATAATTTAGGATGAAATTTCAGTACAACTCTTGTTTCTCCTTTTACTTCTTCTTCGTGGTAAGCATTTATTAAAAATGCCATAAACGATCTTGAAGCGCCGGCAGATGTTTCAATTATAAAAGGAATATATTTTTCTTTAATTTCATCATCATAATATTTTTGCGATTTACCGGAATACTCTTCGTGTCTTCTTAAATCAAAATCCGTTCTGTTATGTATTCCTTCAATTTCTCCCCAACCGAAAGGAAACTTATATTCAATATCGGTAGCTTCTTTTGCATAGTGCGCAAGTTTATCTGCCGGATGATCGTGAAACCGTAATTTGTCTTCACTTATTCCCAAATTTTTATAAAAGTTTATTCTCGTTTCTTTCCAAGCATCGTAATGTTTTTTATCTTCGGAAGGTTTTACAAAATATTGCATTTCCATTTGTTCAAATTCGCGTGTACGGAAAAGGAAATTTTTTGTATTTATTTCGTTACGAAACGCTTTGCCTATTTGTGCAATTCCGAACGGCAATTTTTGTCTGCTTGCACTTTGAACATTTAAAAAGTTCACAAAAATACCTTGTGCTGTTTCGGGTCTTAAATATATTGCATTTTCCGTTTTTTCAACCGGACCTAAAAATGTTTTGAACATTAAGTTAAAACTTCTCGGTTCGGTAAATGTTCCTTTATTTCCGCATTGCGGACAATTGACTTCTTCTAAAAATTTTGGGGCGGTATCTTTTAATTCAAGCAGTGCTTCAAATTTTTCATTAAGCGAAAGTTCGGAGTTTAGGATGTTTTCTATTTTCTCTTTTTCTTCCG
>JALSNL010000150.1 GCA_026987055.1 Melioribacteraceae bacterium
TATGAGGGATATCTTGTGAACCAAGTTCTTGCTTAATTATTTTGTTATCCTTTTCTGAAAATGCAACGGGAGTTTTTCTAATAACAGCTCTGTTAGATTTTACAATTGTTTCGTTAAGTAAAATATTTTTAGGGGCAAGACTAAAATTTAAAATTTTATTTTTTGTTAAAGTGATTTTCTTTGCAATCGTGTTAAAACCAATAAATGATACAGAAAAAATATATTCACCTTTTGGTAAATTATTGATTTGGTAAAAACCGTTTGCATCCGTTGCTGTTCCAATATCAAGCGGTTTTAAAATAATATTACAATTCGGTAAAGGCAAATTTGTTTCGGAATCGGTTACTTGTCCTTTAATAGTTACACTTTGCGAATATGCTAGAGATGAAAATAATAAAATAAATATAACAACAAATCGAAATAAATAATTAAACACTTCATACTTCCTTTCCGGGGGATTAAGTAATAACCAATTAAAAATTGCACTGTAAACTTATGAATAAAGAAAATAATATTTCTCAAAAGAGATATTATAAGTGATAATTATTTTGAATTTAACGTAAATTACCATAAGAATTTTTTTTTATTTACTTTTGTTTTATACCAATTTAATATTAAATCTATTTTTTAATCTTTTTAGTTTAATCTTTTCCCATGCGAACAATATTACACTTAGACCTCGACACATTTTTCGTTTCTGTAGAACGAATACTCAATCCTTCACTAAACGGAAAGCCCGTTATAGTTGGAGCAAAACCGGAAGACGGAAGAGGAGTTGTTGCAGCTTGTTCATACGAAGCAAGAAAATATGGTGTTCATTCCGCAATGCCAATTAAGCAAGCATACCGTCTTTGTCCAAACGGAATTTATTTACATGGAACACACAAAGAATATTCCCGTTATTCCAAAGCGGTAAAACGTATATTGGAAAAATACGCACCGCAAATTGAACAAGCTTCTATTGATGAATTTTATTTGGATTTTACCGGAACAAAATATATCTATGGTTCAATGTATGTTTTCGCTGCAAAATTACAAAAAGAAATTTTAGATAAGCTTTTACTTCCGTGCTCAATTGGTATTGGAAGTAACAAAACAATAGCTAAAATTTGTTCCGATTATGCAAAACCAAAAGGTATTACTTATGTTTTACCGGGTATGGAAAAAGAATTTCTCGCTCCTCTTCCGGTAGAAACAATACCCGGCGTAGGAAAGGTTATGCTTAAAAATTTGCACGAGAAAGGAATTTATAAAATTCAAGATATTACAAAACTACCTGAAAATTATTTCTTAACAGCTTTCGGAAAATATGGTTCGATGCTTTGGAAAAAAGCAAACGGTGAAGGGAAAGAATATCTTAATCCACCACACAAAAGAAAAAGTATTTCTAAAGAAAGAACTTATGGTAAAGATGAAAATGATAGAAAAAAAATTGAAGCTACACTTTTTAAATTAACCGGACAAGTATGCCAATCGCTAAGAAATAAAAATTGGCAGGCTGCAACAATTAGCATCAAATTACGTTATTCAGATTTTGTAACTTTAACCAGAGCAAAAACTATTAAGCCGACAGATGATGACAAAATCATTTTTGAAACGGCAGTTAAACTTTTACACAAAGCGGATGAACGCAGAGTAAGTATAAGATTGATTGGAATTCATCTTACAAAATTTAATGAGTTTTGTGAGCAAGAAGAAATATTTGAAGATGAGGAAATAATAAGAAAAAAAATGTTCAGAGCAATTACAAAAATTCGTGATAAGTTTGGGTATTCATCAATTCAGTTAGGCGGTATTTTAACAAATAAAAAAACGTAGAAACTCATTATTGTGGAATGAGATAATTATTATGCAAATAACTGAAATATTAAAATATGTTGAGGAAAATATAAACTCTGCGTTCTTTTATACTCCGAATATTTATCATGGCGGGAAATCATATTTTTTTAAAAAGCCGTATGAAATTCTCAAAGGCAAAACAAAATCAGAAATAGAAATAATACTAAACCAAGTTGATGAAATTTCTCAAGACCCTAATTTTATTGGGTTTGGGATGCTTCCTTATGAAATTGGATATTACTTTCAACCCAAAGAGATAAAAAAATCTTACTTTAATAAAGAGGCACTTAGTTTTTTATTCTATAAAAAAGAGGATGTGGAAATAATTAATTCGGATGAATTAAAATTTAATGATGCCGAAAAATATTCTAAGTTAACCGCCGGCATTAAAAATCTTAAACTCGATATTGCTAAAAATGAATATGTTGAAAAAATAGATAAAATTAAAAAATACATTGCAGAAGGTGATACTTACCAAATTAACTTTACCACTAAAGCAAAATTTAAATTTGAAGGAAAATTAACTTCTCTTTTTCTTAACGGAATATTTAATCAATCTGCCGGCTATTCTGTTTTTATAAATTATGGAAATAATTTTATCCTTTCTTTCTCACCCGAATTATTTTTTAAAACGGATTACAAAACTATTAAAAGCAAACCGATGAAAGGAACACTGAAACGAAAGGGAAATCCGTTTGAAGATAAAAAGCTGGGTGCGTCGCTTTCTTACGATGAAAAAAACTTAGCTGAAAATGTAATGATTGTTGACTTGATGAGAAATGACATTGGAAGAATAGCAGTTATTAACTCGGTTAATGTTAGTAACTTATACGAAGTAGAAAAATATGAAACATTGTATCAGTTAACTTCAACGGTTACCGGTAAACTTAAAGAAAATAAATTGAGTGAAATATTCAAAAATCTTTTCCCAAGTGGTTCAATTACCGGAGCGCCTAAGATTAGGTCAATGCAAATAATTGCCGAATTAGAAAAATCCCCGCGCAATTTATATACCGGTTCTATAGGAATAATTACAAATGAAAAAGCTGTGTTTAATATTCCCATTAGAACAATTTCAATCAACAAAAAAACAAAAAACGGCAAGCTTGGTTTGGGCAGCGGCATTGTTTGGGATAGTGATGCTGAGAAAGAATATGAAGAAGTATTGTTAAAAGGTAAGTTTATTACTGCATTCCACAAATATTTTGAGCTATTGGAGACTATTCTTTTTGAAGAGGATAAATATTTCCTGTTGGAATATCACTTAAAAAGATTAAAGACTTCAGCCGAGTATTTTTTATTTAAATTTCAGGAAGAAAAAATTAGAGTTGAACTTGAAAAAACAAAGAATAATTTTAATAAAAATACAAAATATAAAATTAGATTACTTCTGAACAAATGGGGGAATATCAAAATTAATTATGAAGTTATTACTTCTACTATTGCTAATGTAAAAATTCTTATAAGTAAAAAGAAAAGATGTGATGATAGTAAATTTCTTTACCATAAAACAAGTTATAGACCATGGGATAAGGAATTAACAAAAGCTAAAAAATATGGTTTTGATGAGGTTCTGTTTATAAATGAAAACAACGAATTACTTGAAGGAGCAATAACAAATTTGATAATTGAGAAAAATAGTAAACTATTTACACCACCAACCGATTTTGAAATATTGAACGGTTGTTATAGACAATATCTTTTAGACCAAAATTTGTGCAAAGAGAAATATTTAATACTTCAAGACTTAAAAACAGCCGATAAAGTTTATCTTTGCAACTCTATAAAAAGAAAAATAATTGTAAACGAAATTTGGGATGAAGAAACGGGAAGTATTTATAAAAATAATAATTAAGAGAATTTTATTTTTATACAATTGAAGACTAAAACTAATGTGCTTTTCGGTTTTATTAAATTCATCAAGCTGTAATCCGGATTTATACATTATTTGTATAATATCTGAATTGCAAAAATCACAAACCGGTATAACAATAAAAATCTGTTACTCAGATTGTGCTTTGTATATTGTACTTAAATATTTTTTCTTGAAAATAGATAAGGTATTTA
>JALSNL010000151.1 GCA_026987055.1 Melioribacteraceae bacterium
GACAAACAGTATGTCTTTGCCAACACTAAGAAAGATGCTAACAAAATTGAGTAAAATGGAAGGAATGAAGAAAGCCCAGTACCTAACAAAGGCTATACGTAATGCGGGCAAAGTGCTAAATAAGAAAATTATAGCAATAAACAAAATTAGTGGTAAATTGAAAATTAATCGTTTCAAAACCCCGCACTACGCATAGCCAAACCGTTAAAAACTAACCGGAAAAAAATGAAAAACTCAAAAATAATATTAGTAACGGGAGGCACCGGATACATTGGCTCTTGGGTAACAAAAAGTCTATTGGAAAAAGGATATACCGTTAGATTAACAGTAAGAGATAAATCCAAAACAACCAAATACAAACACTTGCTTGATATAGCAAAATCAACTGAAGGAAGTCTGGAATTTTGGGAAGCAGATTTATTAACAGAAAATGCTTTTGATAAGCCTGCCGAAGGTTGTTCTGCCATTATTCATATGGCATCACCTTTTACATTGCGTTTTAATGATGCTCAAAAAGAATTAATTGATCCTGCACTAAACGGAACAAGAAATGTATTGAATGCCGCCACAAAATCGGCGTCGGTAAAAAAAGTAGTTCTAACTTCAAGTGTGGCAGCTGTACACGGAGATAATATTGATATGAAAGAGTTAGGTATTTCCGAATTTACAGAAGAACATTTTAACTATTCAAGTTCAGTAACACACCAGCCTTATTCATATTCCAAGGTATTAGCAGAAAAAGAAGCGTGGAAGATTACTAAAAATCAAAATCAATGGAAATTAGTGGTAATTAATCCCTCGTTTGTTATGGGACCTTCATTAACTAAAACATCAAATTCCGAAAGTTTAAATTTTATGAAAGAGATGTTATCCGGAAAATATTTTTTGGGAGCACCTAATCTTATGTTTGGTTTTGTGGATGTGAGAGACGTTGCCAAAGCACATATTTTGGCATTGGAAAATGATTTAGCGGAAGGCAGACACATTTTAGCAGAACGAACTGTAAGTGTTTATCAATTTTCAAAGATAATAAAAAAAATATATGGCAATAAATATAAATTACCTTTGATGCGAACACCAAAATTTATACTTTATTTGGTAGGGTGGATGTTTAAATTGACTCCAAAATTTATCCGGAGAAACGTTGGTTACAACATTAGTTTAAATGCTTCCAAAAGCAAAGAAAAATTAGGTTTAACATATACTCCTTTGGAAAAAACCATAAAAGATATGATTAAACAAATTGAAGAAAAATAATATGAAAAAGAAAATATTTATTACCGGAGGAACAGGTTTTTTAGGTCAAGAAGTTATAAGACGACTTGAAAATGAAAAATTTGAAATAAAAGGACTTGCTCATTCAGAACGTTCAGTTTCTTTATTGAAAAAGATGAACGTTAATCCGGTTTTAGGAAATTTAGAAAATATTACCGAATGGGAAAACGAATTAAATAGTCAAGATGTAGTAATACATTGTGCCGCTCCGGTAGAATTTTGGGGACCTTGGAGTAAATTCCAAAAGGGTATAGTTGACGCTACAAAAAATTTATTTAAGACAAGTGAGAAATACGGCGTAAAGCAATTTATTTTTATTAGTTCCGAAAGTGTTTTGCAAAACAAAAAAGATTTATTAAACATTAATGAAACAGAACTATATCCGAAAGAACCTAACTCTTATTATGGTAAATCTAAAATGCTCGCGGAAAAATATATACTCCAGGCTGAAACCAGTATGAATAGCATCATTATAAGACCTACTTTTATTTGGGGGAAAGGCGTAAAAGCACTTGAAACTATAATTAATAAAATTCATTCAAATGACTTTATGTGGATTGATAAAGGGAAAGCTATGTTTGAGATGGTTCATGTAAAAAATGTTGCCGAAGCAATATTTTTATCCATTGTAAATGGAGAAAATAAAGAAAAGGAAATTTATTTTGTTACAGATGACAATCCACAAACTGTTCAAAGCTTTTTAACAAAATTACTGAAGACACAAAACGTTGTGCCTCCTAATAAAAATATTCCAAAATGGCTGGCACTTTTATTAGCAAATATAATAGAATGGATTTGGAGAGTATTTAATATTAAATCCATTCCAATGATTACAAGATTTGATGTTGCTTTTGTTGCTATGTCCAGAAAATATGATATTTCAAAAATAAAAAAAGACTTGAATTATAAACCTATAATAAACGAAAAAGATGGATTAAAAGAGCTAACAGTGTGAAAATATTTAAAAAGTTTTATTATGCTTTTGACAATAAATATGTGGGGTTACTTTGTTATTCTTGAAAAGGGAAAGGTGTTAAAATCTCTTATCAAGTAACTCATTTTGAATCTGATAATGCAAAAGCATATTGGGAAGGGTTTTACAATACTAAAATACTAAGCAAAAAAATATATTGTAAAAATGAAAATTTAAAGAGTTAATTGCCAAATGCAGCACATGAAAACCGTTGCAGCTCATTTAAAGAACAAATCCAGCTCATAAATGTTGATATTTGAGCTAAATATATTATCTTTGTGAGCTAAATAAATGATATGGACGATTAGAACATGATAATAGAATACTTAAAGAAAAATCCCAATTCATCATCAAAAGAAATTTTTGAAGGTGTTGGAAAACAAAAAAGTCTGGCAACAATAAAACGAATATTAACAAAACTAATACAAGAACACCTGGTCGTTTCTTCGGGTAAAGGAAAATCAACACGATATAATCTTTCGCCGGAATATAAATTGTTTGAACAGGTTGATATTGAAAAATATTATGAAAAAGAGATTGACGAAAGAGAAATAAAAGAACATTTTAATTTTTCGATAATTTCTGAAGTTTTACCTAATACTAACTTATTTACCGAAAATGAACTTACGAAATTAAATGAACTACAAGAGATTTTTACAAAAAACATTTCGGAACTAAGTGAGTTAGAATTTAAAAAAGAATTGGAACGGCTTGCTATTGATTTGAGTTGGAAATCATCACAGATTGAGGGAAATACATATTCGCTTTTGGAAACAGAAAAACTGTTAAAAGAAAAAGAAACCGCATCGGGCAAAACAAAAGAAGAAGCTGTGATGCTGTTAAATCACAAAGATGCTATTGATTTTATAGTCGAAAATCCCGACTATTTGTTTCCTTTAACGGTGTCCGGAATTGAAGATATCCATAGTATTTTAACAAAAGAACTTGCTGTTGATAGAAATATCCGTAAAAGAAGAGTTGGAATATCCGGAACTAATTATAAACCGATTGATAATGAGTTTCAAATAAAAGAAGCCTTAACGGGAATGTGTGATTTGATTAATCGGAAAGAGAATATTTTTGAAAAATCATTATTAGCCTTGATTTTGATTTCGTATATTCAGCCATTTGTAGATGGAAACAAGCGAACAGCAAGAATTGTAAGTAATGCAATATTGATGCAACATAAATATTGTCCAATCTCATTCAGAACTGTTGATAGTGTAGATTATAAAAAGGCAATGCTTTTGTTCTACGAGCAAAATAATATAACTAGCGTCAAAAAAATATTTATTGAACAATATGAATTTGCCGTTAAAACTTATTTTTAGAAGGTCAAGATAAATGAATGAAAACGAGCGACATGCCAAATTTACTATATTTCAATAGTCATACCACAGTAACTGCTAACAATAAACTTTTGAAATACAATTATTATATTGTTCTTCAAAATTCCTTAACCGCAATGGACAAGCACACAATCATTTAATCTATCAATCTGACATTTGTACATTTTTTCTTCCTTTAATTATAATGATAAATATTGTATCTTACTCAAACTAATTTGTAAATCGGAGTAAAAATGAAAAGCATTATAAAAATAATCGGTGTACTTTTTATCCTTTTGATTATTGGAATTATTGCTGCTCCTTTTATT
>JALSNL010000152.1 GCA_026987055.1 Melioribacteraceae bacterium
GAAGCGTTGGTAAAAAAGGCAAAGCCGGTTTAGTTAAAATTGTTGATAATTTAGTTGATGCTCTTAAGGCTAAACGTGAATTATATTTTGCAGAGCATAATGGCAATCGCGCCAATGGTGTAACGATGGAAGCTTTTGTTGAGGCGGATTTGGAAGTATATTTTAGCATAACGGCATCATCGGTTCATCGTAAACCGGTATTTACAATCTCCCCTTTCGGCGGAGTAGATATTGAATCACTTCCTGAAAATAAAAAAAAGGTAGTTGAAATCGATCCGTTTTCCGGTTTGAAGTCATTTGATATTACCAATGCTTTAATAGATACAGGATGTCCGCAAAAATTTATTTCTCCTTTAGTGCGTTATCTTCCTAAATTATGGGAACTTTATGAAAACTACGGATTCACAACCTTAGAATTAAATCCCATTAGAGTTGCTAAAATTAATAACAAATATATCCCGGTAGCTTGCGATCTTAAAGCTGCTTTCGATCAGGATAATGATGGTTGGAAACGCACAGGATTATCATCTGCTATTTTCCAAACTGATATTTCCCCTTTTGAATCTGAAATAAATAAATTAAGAACATATCAAGGTCAAAGCGATGTGCTTGAGCTAAATCCTAAAGGAACAATTATTCCCTTCATGTTCGGTGGTGGTGCAAATTCCGCTGCAACCGAAACATTGGGCGAACTTGCTATTTTCTCATCGGATTTTGGTGGAAATCCGCCTTACGAAAAAATGTATGCAATAAGCAAGATTGTTTTTGAACATTGGTATGAACAAGCTAAAGTATTGCTAATAATCGGTGGTAAAGCCAACAACACCGATATTTATGTTACTTTCAAAGGAATTTTTGATGCACTACGCGACTATGTAGCTGAAAACGGGAAGAAACCAATTTATACTGTTATTGGGCGAGGCGGACCTAATCTGGTTAAAGGATTATTTTATGCAAAAGATATATTAGACACTCTACACTTACCATACAAAATTTTTGGATTTGATACATCAATGATTTTAACAATTGAATATGCTAAAAAAATTAACGATTGGTGGAGTAAAGAAGGTGAAAAGCAATATCTAAAAGAAATAAAAAAATAATTTTAAATAAAGTTTAGGAATAAAAAAATGAGACAATTAAAAACAAAACCTTTCCCCTACTACGTTGGTGTTTACTCTTTGGAAGAATTAGTTACAAAAGAAAGCAAGGTTTGTGTAATAAATATTCTGGGAAATGAAAGCCGTAAAGTTACACCGGTTTCACATGAATTTAGCGGAGGTAATATTGTTGCAGGTGTTCAATATGGACGTAGCGGAAATCTGGAAACAAAAATCGGAAATATACCTTATTACAGAAGTGTAAGAGAAGTAATGGAATATGGACATCAATTTGATATCGGAGTAATTTATCTTCCGCCCGATGCTGTTAGTCAAGCTGTGTCTGAATTGGTCATGTACAACACGGAACTTAAAAGAATAGTAATTGTTACGGAAAAAATGGCGGTTAAGGATTCAAGAAATATAAGATATATATGTCAAGAAGCCGGTGTTGATGTTATAGGAGCAAATTGTTTGGGTGTAGCTAATGTTTGGGATCACGTTCGTGTTGGCGGTGCTCTTGGCGGAGATAATCCCGAGGAAACCTTAAAACAAGGTAGTGTGGCAATACATTCCAATTCTGGTAACTTTACAACCACCATGGCAGAATACTTAAAAGTTGCCGGTTTTGGTATTTCAACAGCTGTAAGCTCCGGTAAAGATTTTTATATTCACTTTGCTTTACCGGAATTTCTTTACGCTGCCCAAAATGATCCGCGTACAAAAGTAATAGCTCTTTATGTGGAACCCGGCGGTTACTACGAAAAAATGGCGATGGATTGGATAAAAGAAAGAAAATTTGGATTCAATAAACCGATTGTTTGCTGCGTAACAGGGAGATGGAAATCAAATATTTCCAGACCTTGCGGGCATGCCGGTGCACTAGCCGGAGGAAGCGATGATGCAAAAGCTAAAGAAGAATGGTTCGATAACTATTTTGGTGTTAAATGTTTTGACCCTGATAATCCCGAAGTAACAAAACGAGGTGTACGAATTGCAAGTATTCAAGATTTTCCGGAAGCAATGAAAGCTGTATTTGAAAAAATAGATGAAGAACCCGACTTTGCTCCCCAGGGTGATTTATCTTTAAAACCTTGGCTAAGCGATAATTTTATGAAATTACCCAAAGAGCTTTATGTCCCTACAGTAGAAGCTGTTTCGCCTTATAACAATTTGATTGAGGAAACGAATAAACTTGTTGGCGCACAGTATTTACGTCAAAATATGAGGAACAAATCCGGAGCTTCAAAAATGAATCCGGTTACACAAATTTCGGAACTGCATAATAAACAAGTGCTGGAGTTATCTAATTATTCTATAGAAGAAAATATCTATTTTTCTTTAGCAAAAATCTTACCGTCAAAAGAAGATATTTCAAGTATTAACTTATTACTAAATCTTTTTCTTAAAGTTGAAAAAGAGAATATGGATTTTGTAAACAAAGCAAAAGCAAACGGAGCAACACCAAACGCTTATTTAAGCGTACAAATTGCCTCAATTGGTAATAACAAATTTTTAACAAAAACTAAATCTCAAATTCAATTTATAATAGATTTAATTCGCGAATTCGGACTTAGTGAAACTTCAAAAACTATTCCCGTAACAGTTGATAATTTTGTTAAAACAAATTTATTAACAAAGAAAAAAGGTAAACTTAATCCTATAACATCATTATTGTTAAAAGAAATAAAAAAAAGTAAAAAGGATTGCCTGGCTGTTAAAGTTACGCAGCATATAATTAATCTAGCTGAAAAGGAAAAACTAAGCATAATAAATGAATATGAATTTTTAATTGCAACTATTGCCATTTGTATTTTTTGGAAACCAATGCTTGCTAAAAGAATTTCCAGAAATGCTGTTGAAGATGCAATAACATATTTTTATACAATTTCAAAACTATTTGCATATTCGGTTATTGAACCCTCTAACAAATTTTGGCAAGTAATGACTGGTGAAAAGTTTTCCAATTTAAATGCCAGCTTTACGGAAAATGCTTTTAAAATTCTTTTCAATAGAATACCTACTTCTGAGGAACTATTTGAATTTCAAACTTTAATCGGACTAACTTTAACAAACGGACCGGGCACAATTTCCGCAAAAGGAGCTAAAGAATCTGTTAGTGCCCGCAATAATATTTCTATGGCTTTTGTCGGATTTCTTACCAACACAGGACTTGCACACGGTGGTAATGGTTTTGAAGCAATAGAATATTTGTTAAATATATTTGAGAAATTAAATATTACCGAACCTGGTAAAAAATTAAAGCAACTTGATTTACAAAAAATTGCAAATGATGCCGCTAAAAAATATGCTATCTTAAAAAGTGAAGCTAAGGAATTAGGTAAACTAAATTACCAACGTATTCCTTGTATTAATCATCCTGTATTCAAAGGGAACGCTGTTAACATAGATCCCCGTGAACAATTTGTAAGTGATACTTTGAAAAAAAATAAATCATACAATGTATTTTTAGATTTCTACCATTTGCTTGTAAAAGAATTGTTTAACGAAGGAGCTACAAAAAATATTTTCTGCGTAAATGTTGATGCGGTACTTGCTACACTAACTCTAAAACTGGTTTGGAAAGATAAAATGAAAAATAAATTAACGAAGAAACAAATACAGGATATTGTTTTTACAATTTTTCTATACGGCAGAGCAATTGGCGTTGCTGCAGAAATATCGGATCACATAGATCGCGGACAAGATATGGATTGCAGAACACCTCAAAAAGAATTAAAGTATGTTTTATAAAAAACGGGGATGAATATAATTCATCCCCAATTTTTGTACACCCGGTAGGAT
>JALSNL010000153.1 GCA_026987055.1 Melioribacteraceae bacterium
AATGCACGCCGGTTCTTCTTTTAATTTTGAACGCCAAACAATATTGGAATGCTTTCTCCATTTTTTTGCTTCTATTGAACCTTTTATAAGCGGCTTTTCCCCTTTTCCGTAAGCACCAATTACAATCGGATTGTCTTTGGTTCCGCTAAACGATAAAATAAATTCTTCCGGAAATTTTGAACCTCTTTTAAGTAAAACACTGTCGCCCGGTTGTAAAGATGTTTCCATAACTTTTGATAAAGTTTTCCACGCAAATTCAGGAGTAAGTCCGCTATTTACATTAGCTCCTTTTTCAGAATCTACATAGTAATTTGCGGCATTAATTTGTGCAAACAATGGGAGTGAAATAAAAAATATTTTTAAAAACAATTTCAAGTTAACACCATTTTTATTTAGACAATTTTGAACGCCACATTTTCTTTATTTTATTAAATAGACCTGCTTTTTCAAGTTTACTTTTTAATTTTTCAGTAACAGTTGTGGTTCCTTTATCCAATATTTTAGCAATTTTAGGTTTTAATCCTTTTCCATAAATTCTAAATGTTGCTTCTTTAGTTGAATGGGTGCCGAACATTTTTTTATATTCCGCATCACCATAACCATAATCTATAAATCCAATTTTTTCTTCAATTAAATCTTTGGTAAATTCCAACCTTAAATATTCACCCGGTGAAAACTTTCTATATTCAAGATCATAAGCTGTAGCAAATTGATAATAATAATCTTTGTAAATTGCTCCTTGACTGTATGCTATCGGTTTATCGTTATTCATAAGAAGATAACCCCTAAAAAAATTGCCTTCTACTAAAGAGTTTAACATCTTCCGCCAATAAGCATTATCCTTTACACCAACATCAATTGCATACTGATAACTCTTTTGTCCAATAATATCAGCATTTTTTATAAAAAATTCCATGTCGTCTTGTGAGGTAAGTTTTTTAATTTGCAATTGATTATCAAATTGCTCAAATAAACGTCTTGCTTTTCTTCTGAACTTAGCTTTTGTTTTTGAGCTGTGTAGTTCATTAGGAGCATCTGTTTCTTTATCATAAATTTTACTAACCCACGCTGTACTTTCTTTATAAATTGGTTTTACATTTAACGCTGTTCCTGTAATTAAACTTTCCCAAAGAGGATTTGTTTCGGATATATGGTCAATTAAAAGAAGTTCAACTTTTTTGGTTAAAAGAACCGACTTAAGATACTTTTTCAAGATTTCTTCAGCTTCTTTTGTACCATCTGTAATTAAACCTCCAATTTCAATTTCCAAGCTATTTAATAGTGGAGTTTCTATTTTATAATAGCCAACCCAACAAGGAATTTTTTGTTTTTTTGTCCAGCCAATTAATATCGCTTTAGATTTTCCATCTTTACTGAATAATAATATATGAGGTTTTGCACCTTTTGCTCTACTTTCAAATTGCTGAATAAAATAATCAGGGTCAATATAAATGTTTGTTTCTTGTATCTTGTCTATTAAATTTTTCCATTCATCTCTAATTGTTTCTATTTCATCCAGAGATGTAATTTTATCTATACTATATTTTTCTAAATCTATGTTATAGCTATTCAAAAAAAATATGCTCCTTTCTACTTATATTAAATTACTGTTATAAAAAGTAAAATATATCATAAAATTTTTTTACTTCAAATAAGACGCAAAGCCTTATATGTCAGTTAAAAATAATATTTTCTCAAAGTGTAAAACCTTTATCAATGTCAATTCTTACTTTAATTTGTTATCATCTAAAAAAAGACATGTTAATAAAAAAAATTATTAACAGCTCTTTTGCAAAGTTGAAATATATTCATAAACTATGCATGTAATTTTTCATTAAGAATTTCAGTAATTCTTTCTGCAGCCTTTCCATCCCATAATTCAGGGATAGTACCTTTTTTTAGATTACCATTTAAAACATCAAGTGCTGCTTTTTCAGCTTTTTCCAAATCAGTACCGAGTAATTGATTTGTTCCAACTTCTACGGTAATAGGTCTTTCCGTTGATGTTCTTAAGGTAATACATTGAATTCCCAAATAAGTTGATTCTTCTTGAATTCCACCGCTATCGGTTAAAATTAACTCTGCATTACTTGTAAGCGCAAGAAAATCCAAATATCCAATAGGTTCGGTAAGAATAAGATTTTTATTCATAGTCTCTAAAAGACCGAAATTTCCCAAATTATTTTTTGTTCTGGGATGTATTGGGAAAAGAACTTTTCTTTTTTCTGCCATAGTATTTAGCAATTTTATTAGTTTAATTAATTGCTCTTTACTATCAACATTGCTTGGTCTGTGTAAAGTTACTAAAACATACTTCCCTTTTTCCAAATCGAATTGATCATGAATTTGAGATTCAGAAGCTTTAGGTAAAAAATAAGCTAAACTGTCTATCATTACATTTCCGGTAAAGAAAACCTTATCGTCCGAAACACCTTCGTGTTTAAGATTTTCTATTCCGCTTTTTTCCGTTACAAATAAAAAGTCAGAAATTGAATCGGTTAAAACTCTGTTAACTTCCTCCGGCATTCTTCTATCGCCGCTTCTTAAACCTGCTTCCACATGTACAACTTTAATATGTAATTTTGCTGCGGTTAAGCTACATGCTATTGTTGAATTAACATCACCAACAACAAGAATCATATCTGGTTTTTCATCTAATAATACTTTCTCGAATTTCATCATAACATTTGCAGTTTGTTCTGCATGACTTCCGCTTCCAACACCAAGATAAAAATCGGGTTTGGGTAAACCTAAATCCTCAAAAAACACTTTTGACATTTTCTCATCGTAATGTTGCCCTGTGTGACATATTAAATGTTGAATTGAATCCGAATATTTTTTAAATGCTCTATGAATTGGAGCAATTTTCATAAAATTTGGTCTGGCTCCTACAACTGAAATTACTTTTTTCATTTCTCTCCTAAATTTATAAATTTACATAAAGTTTAAATTATTAAAAAATTGAAATATACAGAAAAAATGACTTGATTTTGTGATATTAAATACTAATTTACTGATTATTATCATTTAATTTATTATTTTACTTTAATTTAAAGGAATAATTTAGAAATACAATTTATTTTAAAGTAATTTTAGTAATTACAATAGATGTGGGGGAAAAGTAATTATTTTTTATAAAAATTGACTCCCCTTTTTTAACTCTAACTTTAATATTTCTAAATCTTTTAAGAATTATCGTAAAATTTTTAATGAATATTATTTACTTACTGCAAATTAATATTGTATATTAAACTTTTGCATAAATCAGTAATTAGGTGTTGATATAAAATACTATTGTTATGTTAATTCATAAATGACGGCAATCTAAAAACTCACCCCAACCCCTCTCTTAAAAGAGAGGGACTGCTCCCTCTCCCTTTGGGAGAGGGTTGGGGTGAGGGTTCATTTGCCGACAAAATACAGTTAACTTTACACTATAAGAATATTACGGTTCTATAGTTAACGTAACCAAATATTTTTAATCTGTAATTTCTATTTATTTGTCTTTTATATCATAATTCTTTTTACTTAAAAATTATAATTTTTTGAAAACATATTTATAACGATTATGAACATAACTAAAAAATTTCTTTCGCTCATTTTAATTATTTTTAGCTCCGTAGGAGCTTTATACGGTCAGCATAATATAACCGGTAATACAGGAACAGCAAATGCAACCCTTTCATGGAATGATGGAACTGCACAAACAGCTAATTCGGATGCGAGTGGAAATTATTCCATTTCCGTTTCAGATGGATGGAGCGGGACGGTTACACCTTCCAAAACCGGTTACTCTTTTGATCCGCCGAACCGTAGTTACTCAAATGTTATTACCGACCAAACCAATCAAAATTATACTGCTACTTTAGATTCTAATGCTATTTCCGGGAATGCAGGTG
>JALSNL010000154.1 GCA_026987055.1 Melioribacteraceae bacterium
ATTACACAAAGGGCGTGTAAACCGGAATGACAGTTAGATATGTTTCACAATTCCGAAAACCGATTTAGTTTTAGTATAATATACAACTACAAAGTTTACACTATAGTTTTTATTACGTATTTTTAAAATAAACTTAATAAAAAGAAAAGATACTTATGAATAATTACAAAGAATACAAAATAACAACTCATCCTTTTAATAGTGAAATTTTAAGTAGTGTATTGTGGGAATTAGAACTCTTGGGTATTAACGAATTTGAAGATCATTTAAAGGTTTTTACATTAGAAGATTCAAGTATTACTGCAGAAGATATTATTATTCTTTTGGATAGGTTAAAGAAGGAAAAACTTATTACAAGTTTTGATATGGAAGAAAATATTTTGCCTAATAAGAATTGGAATGAAGAATGGGAAAAGAAGATTAATATAGTTGAAGTATCGGATAAAATTGTAATAAAACCCAGCTTTAAAGATTACGACGAAAGGGAGAATCAAATAATTATTACAATTGATCCTAAAATGTCTTTTGGAACAGGAGAACATGCAACAACAAAAATAGTTCTTCAATTATTAGAAAAGCATTTCTTGACAAATTCTAAGGTTTTAGATGTTGGTTCCGGTACTGCCGTACTTTCAATAGCAGCTTCTAAATTAGGAGCAAAAGAAGTTATTGCAATTGATAATGATGAATGGTGTTTCTTAAACGGAATTGAAAATGTTGAAAAAAATAATGTAAGTAATATTACGGTTTTACATTCAACAATTGAAAAAATTAAAGAAGATGGTTTCGATTTAATTTTAGCAAATATTAATAAAAACGTATTATTGAATATTAGGAAAGATATTTCTTCAAAATGTAAAAAAAGTGGTCTTGTAATACTTTCCGGAATTTTAGCTACGGATGAGGATGAAATAAAAAGGCAGTTTACCCAAATTGGATTAACTGCCTTTGATAAAAAACAGATTGATGAATGGATCGGTCTGGTTTTTAAAAAGAACTAGTTTTAATCAACCAGTTTTTCTAAAAGTTTTGTCAACTGTTTCATTTCCGATTCTGAGAATTTTTTAGAGAATTCATTCATACTTTTTATATGATCAGGGTAAACTTTCTCAAGTTTTTGTTTTCCCTTCGCTGTTAATTCTGCATTAATAACTCTTCTGTCGGTTTTTGACGGAACTCTTTTAACCAGTGATTCCTTTTCAAGATTATCCATCACACAAGTTATATTTGCACCGGTAACCATTAGTTCGTCACTAATTTTTTTAAGTGGCATTGGACCTTTTTTCTGTAGAACATCCAAAACACCAAATTGTGGTGCAGTTAATTTTTGTGAGCTTAAATGTGCTGAATGAACTTTTTTAATTTTATCGTTTGTGTTTACAATAAGACTAAATAGATCTGCTACTGATTCAGCTTTGTTTTTTTTTGCCATTAGAACCCCCGTTCGTGTTTAGTTATAGAAAAAATGTTTTTATTTTCTTACGGCATATTTTATAGTCTGGTATGATATCTTCAACAAGCAGCCAAAAGTTTTTGGAGTGATTCATTTCCTTAAGATGGCACAACTCATGAACTATAACATACTCAATAATTTTAGGTTTAAAATACATCAATTTTAAGTTAAAAGACAAGTTTTTTTTTGTTGAACAGCTTCCCCATCGGGAAGTCATGTTTTTAATACTTATCTTATTATATTTAAAATTATATTTCGAAGCTATTTTTTGTGTTTCTTTGGGAATATATTTTTTAGCTTCTTTTCTTAACCAATGATGATAAATTTCCTTCCGATCTATTTTTAGATTGCCGTTAGATCTAATATAAAAAACACCATTATCAAATTTATACTCAATACTTAAATATTTAGAATCAACTATTTCAGTGATTTTAATTTTAGAACCTAAATAAAAATACTCATTTTTTTGATTATTTAACAGGGTAAAATTTTTCTCTAACCATTTTGTGTTCTTAATCAATATCTTTTTTGCTTCGGTTTTGGGAATATACCAAGGTAAAGAAACCCTTACCAAACCATCTTTATCAATTTTTAATCTTATATTTTTAATGCCTCTTCTTTTAATGACACTAAATTTATAAATATTATCATTTATTTCAATATTCTCTAATGTCATTATTTATGAATATTTTATTGAATGCACGAAAAAATAGAATTATATTATAAAGATGTAAAAATAAAAATAAATTTTTTTAAAAACTGTGATTATAAATACTCAATTACTTAAAGAAACCTTTTCAGCATACTTAGAAAAATTACTTGTTAAAGAAACTGAACAAGCTCAATTTGTTAGTTTTGCATATCCTTTATTAGGTGAAATAAAAATTTCTTCAATAATAGATAATTTAAATGAAGATTATTTTTATTGGAATAAACCTAAGATTAAAGAAGAATTTTTAGGAATTTTTCCTTTATTTGAAATTAATGAATTTGGAACCCAGCGAATAGAGAAAACGGGAAGTAAAATTAATAACCTACAAACTAATTTTATTTCTAACTGGAGTGAGTATGATATCCGGAATATTCCTTTAGTCATGGGTGGAATTAAATTTGCTCCTAACCAGAAAAGTAAAACATGGGCGGAATTTAGTGATTCAGATTGGTTTATTCCAGAAGTGATTTTGCTAAAAGAAAAAAGCCAATTTTTTTTCGTGTTTAATTTTCTTGTTAAAGATAATAATTCAGCAAAAATTATAGAAAAATTAGATTATAAAATAAATAGTACATTAAAATTTATTCATGATACTAATAGATTTCTTAAACAAGCTATAATTAAGAAAAAGTACTCCCAACCGGTAGAAAAATGGTACTCTATAATTAATACTGCACTAAATAAAATTTCTAGAGGGGAATTAAAAAAGACGGTTCTTTCTCGTGAAGTTAGATTAGTTCTCAATGATAATCCTTCAATTACTAAAATGCTTCAAAAACTAAGTGATAATTATCCGGGTTGTTATATTTTTGCATTTAAAAAAAATAAATCGGTTTTTATTGGAGCCTCTCCTGAAAAATTAGTTAAAATTTCAAAAAAAGTTTTAGAAATTGATGCATTAGCCGGTTCGGTTGCTCGTGGTAAAACAGAAGCTGAAGATAGAGAACTTGAGGAATTTTTATTGCACAGTGAAAAAAATATAAATGAACAAACTGCGGTTGTTACTTTTATTAAAGATTTGTTAACAAAAATTTCTGCCGATATTAAGTTTACGGAAAAAGCATCAATTAGAAAACTACCTAACATTCAGCATTTGTGGACTCCGATAACGGCAGAGCTTCAAAACGGTTATATGTTGTTCGACGTTCTTAAAGCTTTGCATCCTACACCGGCAATTTGCGGTACACCTTGGAATGTTGCCAGAGATAATATTTTGGAATTGGAAGAACATGACCGCGGTTTATATTCCGGCAATATCGGTTGGTTTAATTTTGATGGAGACGGTGAGTTGGCCGTTGGAATCCGTTCCGCTTTGGTTAAAGAAAATAAAATTTATGCTTATGCCGGTTGTGGAATTGTTAAAGGCAGCGAACCGCAAAGCGAATTTGAGGAATCCGAAATTAAATTAAGACCTATTTTATCTTTGTTTGATGATGAAACATCTATTAACAATTGTTAAGCAAGGTTATGATTAAGAACTGTTAATCCGTAACAAAAACGGTTTGAACAATACAATAAAAATTACAAGCAAATGAAAAAATACATTAACCGTAATTATTTTTGGTCATCTTTATTTGTTAATCAGCTTGTTGTTTTGGGTATTGAAAATGTTTGTATTTCGCCGGGTTCCAGAAACACACCGCTTACTCTTGCTTTTGCGGAAAATAAAAAAATTAAAAAATATATACATGTTGATGAACGCTCTTCCGCATTTTTCGCTTTGGGTTTGGCA
>JALSNL010000155.1 GCA_026987055.1 Melioribacteraceae bacterium
ACAGTAATTCGGAATATAGGTGCGAATCTTCTAATTCGCACCTACATTTTATACCGAATTTTATTTAACCATTTTACCGGTTTTTAATTCTTCATAAATTCTTTTAGCATTATAAACTTTATCCAATGCTTCCAAAATTGCTTGTGATGCAACCGAAACCATTCTGTTGTTTTCCGGTAAATAAATAAAATTACCAATAATACTATGAACATTTCCGTCAAAAGCCAAGCCAACAACTTCTGCATTTTTGTTTATAACTGCGCTTCCGGAATTACCGCCGACAATATCGTTGGTTGAAATAAAATTAAAAGGTGTTGCAAGATTAAGTTTTGCCGGTGGTTCAGCCCATCTTTTTGGTAAATTCCAAGGGTAAGTTTTATCGCTTCCGTAATATCTGTTGTACAAACCATAAAATGTAGATTTTGTAACAGCTTCGGTTCCGTTATATGCAAAAGTTTTTAATACACCGTCGCTTAAACGTAAAGTAAAATTTGCATCCGGCGGAATCTTTGTTCCGTAAATTTCAAATAGAACTTTTCCCAATTGATTTTCCAAAACAGATTCGGTATCTCTAATTTCCTTAGCTTTTTTAGCAAGTTTGCCAATTTCACTTTTTGTGTTTTTTACAAAATAAATAAACGGATCATCCGAATTTAATATCTCATCAGGATCTCTTTTTAAGAATTCATCTGCCTTTTCTTTACTTCCCAAAACGGATTTTTTCAATAACATTTCAGCTGCTTGCTTGCCGTGTAAATTGCCGCATAGTTTTTTAACAAATTCATTTTCATCACCAAGGTTCATACGAATGTAATCAAGTTGAATTTGCAACCTTGCATTGTTTAAAACAACATCAATACTATCGGGATAAATAGAATTTCTTAGCGAATCCATATTAACACCTTGATACTTCGGATTCCTTTCATCTTCCGGCAATTTCATTTGTTCGGCGTAATCAATTATTTTTCCGGCAATCCCAAAATAATGGCTTGCAAAAAAAGGACTGTATCTATAAGCGGCAAGCTTTGCTTCAACAGGTTTTAATTCTTTTCTCAAAGTTTCAATCGAAGACCAAATAGTTCCGTATTCATTATTCAGTTCAGGATTAGCTTTAACTTTGGCTTTTATTTTATCTTCAAAATCTTTTTTTCTTGCAATTAAATACGGATCATTCAAACCTTTTTCTATATAATGAAAAACTTTTTGTCCGTTACCGATTCTTGTTCTGAATTTTTCAAATTCCGCAGCTCTTTTAGGATATTGTTTTTCCAATTTACCATACAAATTATAAATCTCATCAAATAAATATGCCCTGTTGCGATAAGTTATATCACGATTATATTCTAATTGTGCAACGGTTTTAAGTCTTTGTGTTCGTCCCGGATTACCAACGGAAAAAATAACTTCGTCTTTTTGAACACCTTCGGAACTGAACTTAAAGAAATGTTCCGAGTCAACCGGTTTACCGTCATCATCGTAAACTCTGAAAAAGGTACAATCAAGATCGTAACGCGGATATGTGAAGTTATCCAAATCGCCGCCAAAAGATGCTATTGGTTGTTCAGGTTCAAACACTAATCTTACATCGGTATATTTTTTATATCCGTAAATAGAATATTTTCCTCCGTTAAAGAAAGAAACAAATTGGCAATCAAGTCCCGTTTCATCGTTGTATTGAGAAATTAATTCTTTAATCTTTTCTTTTTTATTATTTATTTTTTCTTCCGTTGTTTTCCCGGAATCTACTGCTGCTTGAATCTCTTCGGTAACATCCGTAAAAAACACTAATTGTTCAACGGACATATTGGGAACTTTTCGTTCTTCCTCAAGTGTAGGAGCGTAAAAACCGTCACGTTCCAAATTTTCGCCTTCCTTTTGAACCGACTTTCTGGAAAAAACCGCACAGTGATTGTTTGTCATCATCAAACCGTTTGCAGAAACAAAACTTGCCGTACATCCGATATTCATACGAAGAGCCGAAAGTCTTACATCTTCCAGCCATTCTTCCGATGGAGTAAATCCATAAGTTTTTGTAAGGTATTCAACCGGTGGATAATCGAACGTCCACATTTTACCTGTATCAAAAATATCGGACTTAACATTTTTTAATTTATTTTGTGAAAGCAATGGCTGCACAAATAATAGTAAAAATAATATTGAAGTAACGATTTGAAGTTTATTCCATTTCATAAGACACCTTTCTATAAATTAAAATTTATTCATTATTACTTATAAACATAATTATATATTGTAGCTTATTCAAATCATATTTTTATAAAAACAGATAAGAGATAAATTAATTTGGATAAGTAAAGTGGAAACTTGCCGATTGTTGCAGTTTATTTAATATTTTTTCAAAGTGCGAAATTAAAACCAACAGCTCATTCACATAAAAAATCCTCTAAAATGATAAGGCGTAAGTTTGTTTTCTTTTTTTACCGAACCGGAACAAAGAGAGCATTCATCCACATAAAATACAATCGGTTCTTCATCTGGCATTGCGGGAATAAAATTTATTATAGATTGGCAATTTACACATTGCACTATATGCGAATGCACAACTTCTTTTTTGCAATTTTCACAAAACAGTTCGCTATCTTGTTTTACAGAGTCAACATCGCAAAGTATAATTGCTTTGCATTTGGAATTACTGCATTTAGTAAATTTTATATTTTTTTTATTAATTTCTAACTCCTCATTTTACAAGAAGTAATTTAATATATGTCGATAAAGAAAACTATGCAAAAACTCGTCCTAATTTGTTTAAATTTTGTATCTTTTAATCAAAGAAAATGAATTATTAATTATAATAACGGATTAGAAAATGGCAAAAATACCGGGTTTCAAAGCTTACGATATCAGAGGGAAAGTTCCAAGTGAACTAAATACAGACATTGCATACAAAGTAGGACGTGCATTTGCTAAGCACGAAAATGCTAAAAGTGTTTTAATAGGAAGAGATGTGAGAGAATCATCACCAATATTGGCCGAAGCTTTGGCAAAAGGATTAACCGACGCAGGTTGTGATGTAATTGATTTGGGACTTTGCGGAACGGAAATGATTTATTACGGAACTCCGCATCTTGATGCAGACGGCGGTGTAATGATTACTGCAAGCCACAATCCGCCCGAATACAACGGATTAAAATTTGTGAAAAAAGGTTCCAAACCAATGGGTTACAATTCCGGCTTAAGTGAAATTGAAGATATGATTTTGAATGATGACTTAGGTAACATTGCCGAAAAAAAAGGTGAAGTAAAAACTTTGGATATTATGGAACCTTTTATAGAAAACTTAAAAAAATTTTACAATGCCGAAAATATAAAAAAATATAAAGTGGTTGTTAATGCAGGCAACGGTTGCGTTGGTCCGGCTTTGGATGCTTTGGAGAAAGATCTTCCGATTGAAATGATTAAAGTACATCACGAACCGGATTCTTCTTTCCCAAACGGAGTTCCGAATCCGTTGTTACCGGAAAACAGACAATCTACAATTGATGCTATGAAAGAAAGTAATGCCGACCTTGGCGTTGCTTGGGACGGAGATTACGACAGATGTTTTTTCTTTGACGAAAAAGGAAACTTTATTGAAGGTTATTACATTGTAGGACTTTTGGCAAAATCGTTACTAAAAAAATTCCCGGGCGAAAAAATTGTTCACGATCCGCGCCTAATTTGGAACACATTGGAAATTGTAGAAAAAGCCGGCGGAACTGCCGTAGAATCGGTAAGCGGACATGCATACATAAAACAAAAAATGAGAGAAGTTAATGCAATTTATGGCGGTGAAATGTCCGCTCATCATTATTTTAGAGAAAATTATTATTCCGATAGCGGCTTAATTCCGTTTTTACTTGTTATGGAATTGATGTCGATTGAAGACAAACCGCTT
>JALSNL010000156.1 GCA_026987055.1 Melioribacteraceae bacterium
TATTACCTGAGGCGGCAAGTATTCCCGTTGAATCTTGCAAAGCCGCATAAACAATACTTTTATTTTGAGTTACCTTTTTTAATAAAATTCCGAAGCCTATTTTTTTACGGAAGTTCAATAATTCTTTTGCTTCTATGTTCAGAACAATAGCACTTCTGTTTTCCGTTGCCAAAGCTATTGTATATTTGTAATCATCTTGATTTGCCGGTTTATTCACACCGATAATCAAAGTATCGGTATAGCCGTTAAATATCGGTGCAAGCAACTTAGCGGCTCGTGTTTCTTCTTCTTTAACGGAATAATTTTCATTATGACTTCGGAAAACTTTTTTACCGTTACGATTAAAAATTTTAATTCTGTGAAACTTATTTTGTTCGGCAATATTTTTTAGCAGATAATCGGAAACAATATTTTTTTCGTACAATAGTTTTATTATGCTGGCTGTGTTTAGCAATCTCAATTTAATATTGTTGTCAATTTCTTCATAAGAAAGAAGAGCATTTTGCGAAGAGGCTAAAGTTGTTTCAAGTAATGAATGTGATTGTTCTGCCATTAATTCATACATCTCTCTTTTACTTTGGTTAAGTTCGTAAAGAGCTGATGAAATTACCAAAGCGGCAACAATTAAAAATATTAAAATTAAAGACTTCGGTTGAATAGACATTGTTTATAAAAATTTACTTACGTTAAATACAGTTCCAAATTATGAAATTTCAGTTTGTAAATGAAACTAATTTTTGGAATATTAAAAAACCGCTAACTTAAAAATTAAATTAGCGGCTTGATTATTTATTAGAAATAATTCTAAAAATTATAATTTAATCCTAGATTTATTTTGTTAGAATTGTAATCGTACCAAAAGCTATTTGATGAATTAAGTATATGCTGATAATTTAATACAAGTGTAAGACTTGTATTTTCTGCCTTCCCGAAATAAAATTTTTTCTGTGCACCTAAATTAATTATTTTTTGAACATCAAATCTGGAAATATCAGTATTAAATTTATCAGCTTCCGTATATATTCCTTGCGAAGGATATTCTTTACTGTTGTAAAAAAATGAGCCCCGTAATATTATTTCCATGGGTAAAATTTGAGTAATTTGCAAGCTTGCCGTATAACCCTCGTAACTAATCGGATCATCAAAATATTTCGATTCATCGCCGTAAGCAAAGTTAAGTTGCCTAATAGTTTTAGCTGTACCTCCTATAATATTTCTATTTGTGTATTGGGCTGCTATACCTGTTGTAGAGGTAATAGATTGAGCAATTTTTACAAAAAAGTTTAGTTGCGTTGTATATGCCGAATTAGAATTAGTAATATTATTATCAATATTTGTTAGTGAACTTAAATTTGTGTTAAAGTAATTTTTATATTTAAAATCTAAACCGCTAATTAAAGTAGTTTTTGTTTCAAAGCTTTTATTTGCAGTTATATTAAATGAGCCAAGAAGATTATCTAAGTCATTTAATTCCTTATAATCTGTGACATTTAAGGAGGTATTACCAAAAATATAAATATTGTTTATATTAAATTTGTACTTTAAATAACTATTATAGTTTATATAATCGTAAAAGCTATAATCAATTCCATTTAATCGTTGTTCTATATTTAAGCCATATAAAAAATTATTTGTAGAGCTCCACAGTCCAACTTGATGCCAATAGTAATTTCTTGTTGACGACTCTGTGAAATTAGTATAATTACCATAATAACCTATATTAACTTTACTAAATGCTTTTTCAACACTTACGTTAAAAGTATTAATAAATGATTCTGTTGCTAATGGAGAATGAAACGGATTATCATTGTATTCTTGCAAAGTAGAAATATTAATGTCCCATTGTCCGTAAGTAATATTAGATACCCCAATAGCAATAAAGATAGAAATATAAATATATATTTTATTAAAAGAACTCTTCATTTGTTTTAACCTTTTTGATATTTAGAATGTTTCCGGGTTTAGTTTTTTTTAAAATTTCTTAATGTTTATTAAAGTTCAATATACAGTCCTAGAATTTAGGACTGTATAAAGCAACAAAGAAGTTTCAAAAATTTATTTCCATTATTTATTTCCATTATGTCCATGACCCCAACCCCAATTCCATGGTCCGTCAAATGTTCCACCTGTACCATCACCATTGCCGGAACCATTTCCATTACCACCGGAGCCACCGGAATGACCATGTCCAAATTTATTAGAAAATCCAAATCCAAAACCGAAACCATTAAAATGCCCTGATCCAAATCCCATAAAATTATTTTTGCCAAAATGTTGAGCATTTTTCATCCCTACTCCAAAACCGTTTTCCATTGCGTTATGTAACATTTCTCGATGTGCTTTCATTCTTGCCCTAAATTCTTTTCCGTGCTTTCTAGCACCAAATCCGGCATTATCATTTATACCATCACCATCTAAATCTACAAAACCACGCATTTTACCTTTTCTATAATCGGGGTCCAATCCGTTTGGTATTCCGTCGCCATCGTGGTCAGGTGCGTTATCGTTATAACCGTCGCCATCTAAATCTACAAAACCTTTTCCGTGATGTGAGCCATGTTGAACTTCTACATTAATACTAGTTTTATTCTTATTGTTTTTTACTTGAACTTTACCTGAATGTTGAGCAAAAAGATTAAATGTAAAAAGCATTGAAAAACTAAATATGATAAAAGTAATTTTTTTCATTTTATTCCTCTTTTTTTGTTACTGATTTCCCTTGGTAGTAAGAAAAATTTATGCCAAACTTAAATAGCTATGTAAGTTGTTGCTATTTAGGAAGTTACAAACAATAGCATAGTTAAGGGAGTTAAATTTATAACAAATTGGTCGAACTATTCGCCTGAAATGTCGAAAATAAATTCTTGTCTTTTTAGAAATCTCATTTTTCTGTTTAAAAAGAATGTTTTGCTTTTGGCATACCAATTGAAGTGTATCGGTAAATTTCAAAAAATCAATTTGGAGGAAAGAAAATGCAATATGTTAAATTAGCCGCAAGTAATATAGTAATAGGTTTGATAGTATTTTTATCTTTTTACGGATGTTCAAATACGGTTGAACCTGAAGTTGGTACTTCATCGGATGAGGAAATGATGAAAACAATAGAGAATTTACCTAAAGAAGATTTAAGTTCTAATGAAGAAACCGGCTTAACTTATATGAGAGAAGAAGAGAAATTGGCTAGGGATGTTTATATAACTTTTTATAATACTTGGGGAGAAAAAGTTTTTAATAATATTTCTAAAGCAGAACAAAAACATACGGATGCAATTAAAGCATTGTTGGAAAAGTATGAATTAGAAGACCCTATGGAAGTAGATGAATTTGGAGTTTTTAAAAATAAAGATTTACAAGATTTATATGATTCTTTAATTGAAACGGGAAAACAGTCTCTTGTTGATGCATTAAACGTTGGTGCAACAATAGAAGAGATTGATATACTCGATTTGATTAAATACAAAGAACAAATTGATAATGAAGATATTATCTTTGTATATGATAATCTAACTCGCGGTTCAAGAAATCACTTAAGAGCTTATGTTAAAAATCTAAAAAACCAAGGTGTTGATTATAAACCACAATATATGTCTGAAGAAGATTTTCTTGCAATAATAAATTCTGAAATGGAAAGAGGACACAATGGAAATAAATGTGGTAATGGCAAAGGAAATGGAAATGGTAAGGGAAATGGTAAGGGACATGGAAATGGACATGGAAATGGGCATAAATACGGTTGGGGGAACTAACTGCGCATATTGATGCCCAATAAAAGGAGAGTCTTCTTAAGAGGGCTTTCCTTTTTTTATTTTAGGATATTGTTGTTAATAATAGACGCAAAGTTATAAATACTATACAATCGTAATGACAAAACACCTGTAAACGCAATA
>JALSNL010000157.1 GCA_026987055.1 Melioribacteraceae bacterium
ATATTATGGTAAAACAAAATACACCGACAAAATCCAAGCTCCTTAGGAGCGACATTATTACCATTGCGAACAACAATTTGTTTCTAGTATTCACACCTCGACATATTTTAATTTCAACTATTCAATTTTTAACCTCGTACTCGGACTACTAACTTCTTTCCCTTTAAAGTCGGCAGAAGCTTTTAATTGGGACTCTCTACGAGTGGGAACAAAAAAATTATTGTTTTTTAGTTTATTCTAAGACCAACTCCTAATTCAATTATTCTTTCAATGAAATAATTTTTATGCAAATTCTGCTCAGGATATCCAAAAGATCCATAGAGGTTTTGGATAGGATGATGAAATGAAATATCTATTGAAAGCTTTTTTGAGATTTGATAACCTATGCCAAAACCAATAAGTGAAATTGTTTTCCCGCTACCACCAGAATTTCCATCAACTGAACTATTAAAATGATAGTTAATTCCCAATTGAGAATACAATTTAGAACTTGGGATTTTGTAGCAAAAATATCCTCCCAATTCAAAACCCTCATAATAATTTTTTGTAATAATAAATCCTGGTCTAAACTGAAAAGAAATATTATTATATAAATCAACACCAAGGGTTAAAGACAAATTTTGGATTGGAAGAATATAAAAGTTAGTTTCTATTTTTTCTCCGATGCTAATTTGGTTAACTCCAATCTCACTACGTAAGCTAAGGTTGATTTTGTTTTGTGCTTTTAATGTACTTGCTAAAAGAAAACGAAGAGTAAATATTAAAATTAGTAAACCAAACTTTATATTTTACATAATTTCACTAATGTAGAACTCCACACCTCGACAACTTTTAACTATTCAAACTTTAATCTTTTCCCGCATCTCGGGCAACTAACTTCTTTTCCATTAAAGTCTGCCGGAGCTTTTAGTTTAAGTCCGCAATCGCAAGTAAGAAACGAATAGCCGTTGGTTTTCATTACAATATCGCCAAGTTTTCTTTGTTGTTCTTTTTTACCGTGTGATGTTGCTTTTTCTATTTCACTCAATATGGGAATGTATGTTTCTTTTTTTAATTCAGAAGGTGGAATTACGGTTTCATTTTTATTTTTAACTTTTGCATAAGCTTTTTGATAATCGTTAAAACCTGCTCCTGCCATATTTCGCAAAATTCTTATACGTTCGGAAATTGGTGGATGCGTACTGGTTAAATCGGAAAGTTTTCTGCCTTTCTCTTTGAGAGGATTAACAATGTACATTCCGGCAGTTGCTTTATTTGCGGAACGAAGTTCATAACTGTTTTGAGATAACTTTTCCAAAGCAGAAGCCAGCCCTTCCGGATAACGAGTAAGCCTTGCTCCGTTTGCATCTGCAAGGTATTCCCGTTTTCTTGATATGGCAAAATAGAGAAGCTGAGCTAAAATAGGTGCAAGTATTGCAAGAATTAAGGAAACAACCATTATAATAATTTGTCCGCCGCCTCCTCCGGAAGAACGATCACGATATCTATTTAACGAACTTCCTCCGAACCACATTCCTTTTAAAAATATTTCCGAAATTATTACAATACTACCTAACATAATTCCGGCAAACGTCATAAACAAAACATCACGGTTTACAATATGAGAAATTTCGTGAGCAATTACGCCTTGCAATTCATCTCTATTCATTTGAGCAAGCATTCCGGCTGTAACTGCAACCGCACTGTTTTCGGGGTTTCGCCCAGTTGCAAAAGCGTTAGGTGCTTCTTCATTGATTATATAAATTTTCGGCATCTTTGGTAAGTTTGCTGCAATTGTCATTTCTTCAACAACATTAAAAAGTTGAGGATGTACATCGGGTGTAACTTCTTTTGCGCCACTAATGGAAAGCAAAATTTTATGTCCGGAAAAATAACTAATGATAGAAAGAACACTCCAAATAATTAGTGCGATAAAAACACCAAAAGGTCCGCCGTCTTCACCTAAAAATGTAGCTCCCACAAAATATCCCAATAGCAATAATATTATTCCCATTGCAATAAAAAGGAGAAAAGACTTTCTTTTATTTAATCGTATTATTTCCCACATAAAAATCCGAATATTAAATAACAAAAAACAAATTGCCTACGTAACTATTTGTTTATCAAAATTTGAATTTTATTATTTGTGTTTTTTATATCTCTATTTAAAACTTACTTTTGGTGCTTCGCGTTCGGTTTCGTCTTTAACTTCAAAAAATTCTTCTTTAACAAAATGGAACATTCCGGCAATAATATTAGAAGGGAATACTTCAATTTTATTATTGTAAAACAAAACTTGATCGTTATAACTTTGACGTGCAAAAGAAATTTTATTTTCCGTGGAAGTTAATTCTTCTTGCAAAGCTAAAAAGTTTTGGTTTGCTTTTAAATCCGGATAATTTTCAACAACCAAATTAAATTTTCCCAAAGCTCCCGATAAAGTAGATTCTGCTTGCGATTTTTCTGCAACCGTATTAGCACTCATTGCACCGGCTCTGGCTCTTGTAATATTTTCCAAAGTTTCTTTTTCATGTGTCATATAACCTTTTACCGTTTCTATTAAGTTCGGTATAAGATCGTGTCTTCTTTTTAATTGAACATCAATTTGAGACCATGCATTTTTAACTTGATTACGTAAACGCACCAACGAATTATAATTAGAAACAAAGTATAAAACGCCAAGAACAATAATTACTAATAGTATTAACCCGACACTCATTTTTCCTCCGTTGTATTTATGTTAATTTCATTTTTGTACATATCTTGAAACAGTTGTATAATTTTATTGTTTTTGTTAACAGAGCCTAGTTTAATTACTTCTAATATTTCACCTTTATCAAACCAAAGTCCGTGTCCGTATTTGCATTCGTCTAAAACTATATCGTGATCTTTGCCGACAAATATCTTATCCATTTTAGAATTGCAAATCGGGCACTTAATTTTTTTCTCTCTAATTCCTTTCGCTGAAGAAAAAGATTTTATTAATTCATCTTTGTCTTTCGAGTCTTCTAAAAATAGTTCAAGTTCTCCTTTGTCCAGCCAAATGCCTTTACAGTTCGGACAAAAATCAGTTTCAACTTTTTCAAGCTCTAACACTAACATGGGGTTTTTGCAATATGGACAGTTCATAATTATAAAATTTTTTATTCTTAGATAAATATACAAAATTGCTTGTTGAAATGAACAAAATCCGATATTCTATTTTAATGTTAATAAATTTATGTAAAGGTTGATTTGGAATTTAATTGTTTATGTAACGTTTAACCAAATAATAATTTCGGACTTCCAATTTGTAAATTTGTATCTTTACAATTATTTATTTAGGAATAAAGCGGAAAGATGAAAAATATGAAAACCAAATTAAATAAACATCAACGTGAATATAGAGATACAATAAAAAAAGATAAAAAAGAACTTGGCAAAAAACCGGATTGGTTAAAAGTTCGTTTACCTTCGGGAGATAATTATAGAGAAGTTCTTTCGATGATGCGTAAATCTAAGCTGAACACAGTATGCGAAGAAGCTAAATGTCCTAACCTTGCCGAATGCTGGAATAACAGAACGGCAACTTACATGATACTTGGCGATACGTGTACAAGAACTTGCGGTTTTTGTGATGTGAAAAGCGGAAGACCGAATTTTGTTGATTGGGACGAACCGAACAGAGTTGCACAGTCCGTAAAAGATTTAGGGTTAAAGCATGTTGTAATTACCTCGGTAAATAGAGACGAACTTAAAGACGGCGGTGCATCGGTTTTTGCAAAATGTATAGAATTGATTAGAGAAAAAACACCGCAATGTACAATTGAAATTTTAATCCCGGATTTTCAAGGTGATGAAAAAGCATTTGAAATTATAATGCAAAATCCGCCGGATATTCTTAA
>JALSNL010000158.1 GCA_026987055.1 Melioribacteraceae bacterium
GGATTTATTATAACATTTTTATTATTAAATTTAAGTTGAAGCCGAAAAATTTAATATGGAGTTTTCAATGGATATAAAAAAAATGATACGCGATATTCCCAACTTTCCTAAAGAGGGAATAATTTTTAAAGATATAACAACTTTGTTAAAAGACGGCAAAGGATTTTCGGAAACATTAAATAGACTTTACGAAATTAGCAAAGACAAAAATATAACCAAAGTGCTGGGTATAGAATCTCGCGGATTTATTTTTGGCGGTGCATTAGCTGCAAAACTTGGTGTTGGTTTTGTTCCTATTAGAAAACCGGGTAAACTTCCCGCCGAAAAAATCAGCGAAACTTACCAATTGGAATATGGCAGCGATACAATTGAAATACATAAAGATGCTTTGAACAGCGAAGACAAAGTTTTAATTCACGATGATTTACTTGCTACCGGCGGAACTATGAAAGCCGCTTGTAATTTAGTGGAAAAAACCGGAGCCGGTGTAGAACAAATTTCTTTCATTATAGAACTGGATTTTTTAAATGGAAGGGAATTATTAAGTAAATATGATGTACAATCTCTAATACATTATAATGCAGAATGATTATTAAAAATATTGTTAATACCAAAATTATCATGCAAAATATAAAAAACTGTAAATTTCTTCCGCCTTGCTTATAAATGGTTGCCTTTATATATTTAAAATCTATATTTTTTTTATTAAGTTATGAAAATTAAAATTAGCAATCTTCCGGAAGGAATTCATGAACTGGAATTATCTAAATCTGTAAATGAACTTAATTTAGAAGAACCGTTCAAGAATAAAATAAATTTGGATTGTAAAGTAGATAAATCCCATCATCAAATTGTAGTTAACTGCAATTTGAATATTGATGCGGATTTTGTTTGTGATAGATGCAATACTAATTATAGTGATGTTATTAAAACTAATTTCAAATTAGTTTATTTATTTGAAAAGAAAATTTCTGAAGCGACAGATATAAATGTTAAATATATTTCCAAAACAACCGAAGAAATAGACTTAACAAAAGATGCTATAGATTTTGCTTATTTAGCTGTTCCGATGAAAAAACTTTGTAATGTAAATTGTAAAGGTCTTTGTCCAAGCTGTGGCACTAATCTTAATATAAATGAATGTAATTGCGAAACAGAAAATATAAATCCCGTTTGGGAAAAATTATTGAGTTTGAAAGATAAATTAAATTAACGAGGAAAAATAAATGGCACATCCAAAACGAAAAATATCTAAAAGCAGAAGAGATAAAAGACGTACACATTACAAAGCAACGGCTCCGTCTCTTACAACATGTTCCAACTGCGGCGAAATAAAATTAAGCCATAGAGCATGTCCTAGTTGCGGTTATTATGCAGGTCGCTCACAATTTGTACCTGAATCTTAGTAATTTCTTATTGAATTATGTCCCCAAACGAAACTAAATGCCGAATCATTATTGATGCTATGGGTGGGGACTATATTCCTCAAAATCCATTACTTGGTGCTGTAGATGCGCTAAAAGAAAATCCTTCTCTGGATATTTATTTAATCGGTGACGAAAAGAAAATAGCAGCTGTCCAAAAAGAAAAGAATTTGGAATTTGATTTATCCAGGATTATTCATACTTCCGAAGTAATAGATATGCATGATTCGCCAACCAATGCAATTAAGAAAAAGAAAGATTCCTCAATTGTAAAAGGTGCTACGTTAGTTCGAGAAAAAAAAGCAGATGCTTTTGTCAGTGCAGGTAATACCGGTGCAATGATGGCTGCTTCTACTTTAATAATGGGCAGAATAAAAGGATTCGGAAGACCTACAATAGGAGCACAATTTCCTACAAACAACAATAAAGTATGTACGGTTTATGATGTTGGTGCTAGTGTTGACAGTAAACCTATGCACTTGTTGGAGTATGCAATTATGGGAACTATTTATGCTCAGGAGATGGATGGAATAAAAAATCCCACCGTAGGTTTATTAAGTGTAGGCGAAGAGGAAACCAAAGGCAATAGCGTTACATTTGAAGCACATGAAATGTTAAAGCAGTCAAAAATAAATTTTATTGGCAATGTTGAAGGTAGAGATATTTTAGCGGGGAAAACCGATATAGTTGTTTGTGATGGTTTTGTAGGTAACATTATGCTTAAATTTGGTGAAAGCTTTATCTCTTTTATGAAAGGACGCATAAAAAACTATGCTACAAAAGGTTTTACTAATAAAATAAAAGCACTAATTACAAAAGGAGTTCTAAAAGATTCTCTTAGTGATATGGATTATCAATCACATGGCGGTGTTCCTTTGCTTGGAGTAAATGGGATCAGTATTATCGGTCATGGTTCTAGTTCTCCGTTGGCAATAAAGAATATGATTCTAAAAGCAAATGAAATGTTTGAAAAAAAATTATTAACGAAATTGGAAGAAGGTAAGAAAATTTATGGAAACATCTAGAAATAATAGAAAATTAGTAAATGCGGAAATTACCGGTGTTGGAATGTATGTGCCGGAAAAAGTTTTAGACAATCATTATTTTGAAACAATTGTTGATACAAATGATGAATGGATTGTAAGTAGAACCGGAATAAAAGAAAGAAGAAAAGAAGAAAACGGTGCTACAAGTGATATGTCTGCAAAAGCAGTAATGGATTTGTTAAAATCTAAAAATATGGACCCGGAAGAAATAGATGCAATAATTGTAGCAACTGTTACGCCGGATATGTTTTTCCCGGCAACCGCATGTTTGGTACAAGAAAAAATCGGAGCAAAAAATGCTTGGGGTTTTGATCTTTCCGCTGCATGTTCAGGATTCCTTTTTGCACTTGAAACCGGAGCAAGTTTAATTCAAAGCGGAAGACATAAAAAAGTTGTTGTAGTTGGTGCGGATAAAATGAGCTCTATTTTAGATTATACGGATAGAAATACTTGTATAATTTTTGGCGATGGTGCTGCTGCCGTTTTATTAGAACCAACGGAAGACCTTGATAGCGGTTATATTGATTCCAAACTTCATTGTGATGGAAAAGGAGCGGAATTTTTATATATGAAAGGCGGCGGTAGTCTTCATCCTTGCTCACACGAAAGTTTAGATGATGGTTATCATCAATTAGTTCAAGATGGCAAAACTGTGTTTAAAGAAGCAGTAAAAGGAATGGCAGATATTTCAGTTGAAATTATGGAAAGAAATAATCTTAAATCCGAAGATGTTGCTTATCTTGTGCCACACCAAGCCAATAAAAGAATTATTGATGCAACTGCAAATAGAATGGGAATACCGTTAGAAAAAGCAATGTTGAATATTGATAGATATGGAAATACAACTGCCGCAACAATTCCTTTATGCTTGACAGAATATTATAGAGCCGGAAAGCTGAAAAAGGGAGACAATTTAATTCTTTCTGCTTTTGGTGCCGGTTTTACTTGGGGAGCTATTTATATTAAATGGAGTCTGGATTAGTGGGGAAAAGAGCATTCGTATTTCCGGGGCAAGGTTCTCAATATGTTGGGATGGCAAAAGATATTTATGAAAATTCTTCTTCTGCAAAAGAATTGGTACAAAAAGCAGAGGATACAATTAAATTTAACATTTCAAAAATAATGTTTGACGGACCTGTTGAAGAATTAAAACAAACCGATACAACACAACCTGCTTTATTTCTACATAGTGCTTTGTTATTAAATGAAATTAAAAATCATCAACCGGATGTTGTTGCAGGGCATTCTTTAGGTGAACTCACGGCTCTATATTCCGCCGAAGCTTTAGATTTTAATGATGCAGTTAAACTTATTAGAAAACGTGGTGAAGCAATGTTGTTTGCCGGAGAAAAAGAAAAAGGAACAATGGCTGCAATTATTGG
>JALSNL010000159.1 GCA_026987055.1 Melioribacteraceae bacterium
AGCAATTTCCGTTGTTTGATTTTCGGGAAATGAAATTAAATTTGCCAAATCTTTGTTTAATACAAAAGCATTTCCAAGTTCAAATATTGAATTATGCGTATCAAAAATTCCAGCTACTTTAAAAGCGCCGTAAGTTATGTTGCCATCCATATCTTGAATTGTAACAACAACTTTCGATTTTATTTTTACTTTTAATTTTTTTGCAAGTTTTTCACCAATTATAATCGGATTATGCAACTTGGTATCAAAATAACTTCCGGTTATGATTTTAGTGAATAAATCGGTTGTTAATTTTTCTTGTTTCGGATTAATTCCGTTTAATATTATTCCGGTGCCTGTTGCTGCAGAGCTAATCATAGCAACACTTTTAATACGTTGAGCAACTGCTTTAACTTCGTTTAAGGATTTAATCTTTTTAATTTTTTCCAACGGATTTGTAATTGTGTATTTAAGTTCGTTGTTGATTAAATATTCCGGATTATGTAATTCTATGTTAGATAATTCGGTTTTTATTGATGAATTGATTTGATATTGAACCATTCCGTTTGAAAAGGCAAGATAGAATAATCCGCCAAGCAAACCGATTGTAATTGAAATAATTACAATTAGGCTTCTTAATTTATTACGCCAAACATTTTTCCAAGCAATTGAAAGCAGCATAAAAATACACCTTAATTATTAAATTATTTTTTCGATAGGAACGCTGAACGTTATGATTATTAAGATAAAATAAGATCATAAAAAATCATAACCATCATAAAAATCTGCGTTCCAATTATGCTTTTACGTTTTCCGTCTCACATCTCACGTTTTTCGTTTCACGTTTCATGTCAACTTCTCATAGCTTTCAGTACATCAAACTTAAGAATTACAGAAAGCGGATAAAAGACAGCCACCAATGCAATAATAATTACGGAGATAGTTTGATTTATAAAAATATCCGGTTTAATTGAAAAAGGAAGAATAGGTTCAGCTCCGAATACTTTCATAGATTCCGCTATTTCACCGCTTAAAGGAATCGGATTATAATGTAAATACAAAAGCACAGGATAAGTAACAATTATTCCGAGAATTATTGCAAGAATACCAAGCATAACTGTTTCCCAAACAACCATCAAAAGAATTTTTGATTTTTGCATTCCGACGGCAATCATAACTGCAAATTCTTTTTTACGTTCCATTGTCATCATCATTACCGTTCCGAAAACACCGAAACCGATTACCATATAAAGTATGGCAAGCATAATTATTCCGCCTACATTATCGCTCTCAATTGCTTGAACCATTTCTTTGTTCATTTCCTGCCAAGGCATAACTTCGTATTTGTCATTAAGTTTATTTTCAATTCTTTTTATTGTTGCGTTAATTTTTTCAGGGTCTTTTAACATAAGTGAAATAGAAGTTAATCTATTTTCGGAAGCATAAAAATATTGACTTTCTTTAAGCGGCATAATTATCATTTGTGTATTAAGCTGCGGAATAGGCATTCGTATTATTCCTTTAACAAGGTATTGTGAAGCGGCTGTAATTCCGTGGTAACCTTGTCCTAGTAAAACCAAACTATCGCCAACATTAACTTTTAAGAATTCGGCAAGTTTTTCAGCTACGAGAATTGCTTTATCATTTTCGGCAATATATTTTCCTTTAATAATTTTTTTAGAATACTTATTCAATTTATCTTCAAGTTCAGGTCTCGTTCCAATCACCATAACACCTTTTGTATGTTTACCCGAAGAAGCCAAAGCGAAAGATTCCAAACGGGGAAGTTTAAATGTTATATTGTTATCGGTTAAAGAAGAATCAATTTTGTTAGTATAAATAAAAGTTTCGTTAATGGATTTATTTTCCCAATAACCTTTTTTGTGGATTTGTATATAACCTGTGGAAAATTTTACGGCGTTGCTAATCATATTTGCATAAGAACCTTTTTGCATAGAGCGAGTAAAAAGAGCAAGAAAAACAGCCAAGAAAATTGAAAGCATAGTAATAAACGTGCGTTTTTTATTTCGCCAAATATTTCGCCAAGCCATTTTTATTATAGTATTCATAAGGTTTAAGCTTATCTAATCCGTTTCATATTTTGTAAAGAAAAAAATCTGTCAGGTATATTTTTATTGAATTTAATATCAATTAATTCTATTACAGTTTTGAAACCTTCTTTGTCAGCGGGAATCATTTCCATTACGGAAGGTAAAGTTCTGTTGCTCATTCTTTTAATATTCTTTCCTATTTGTGTATTAATTAATTCACCGGTTTCATCATAAAATTCGGTTTTCAATTGATAATATTTTCCTTTGGCAATCCATGTTATAATTTTGCCCCACACAACAGCGGCTTCCGGTTTGGGTAGCAGTTTTATTTTATAACAATCATATCCGTCAATTGTATCGGAGCCGATAATTTTGTGAGTGTAATCTTTAACAATAGAGGCTTCTTTTAATAAATCATCGTTAGTAAAATCGGAACCCATCCATGATTGCGACATCATTGAAGGAGGAATTTTTATCATGCGGTTTATTGAAGGAATCCAATTCCACATTTCGTTTTTCCGTTTTAGAAACACTTGTCCTTTTTCTCTGGCGGGCGCTGTAATTAAAATAAGATAATAATCATTTCCTTTTGACCAAATTTTCATCGTAACTTCGCGTTTCCAGTCAGGACGAATAACAGTCATTTTATTAATCCCCTGTGAAGTTTTACCCATAATCAAATTATTTGCTTTTCGTACAATTTCAGTTGCGTTCTGGGCAGATACTAGAATAGAGAGAGAAAAAAATAAAAAGAAAAATTTATCGAAAATTTTCACATTAACTCCGTTTTGTTAAATATGACTAAACGTTCAGTCAAAACATAAGTCTATTTTTTATGTTTGTCAAGTTAATTATTATTAAATTTTAATTGTGGTTACGAACTCCGTAAAAAACTGACATGCGGGAGATTCGCAACTATATAATTTATTTTTTCTTACTTTCAAAAGATGTCATCCCTATAGTTAGCAATACATTTTTCAAATAAAATAATGGATGTACCATACAATCATCCAATCAATCATTCATTTACTTATTCAAATCATTCATCCAATATTTAAGATATAATTGAAAAGCAAAAGGTAATTGATTATATTTATGACTAAACATTCATTCAATAATAAATATTATGCCGCGTACAAAAAAACAATTTGAGGAAATCAGAAAAAACACCAGGGACTTAATTCTTGATAGCGCTTTAGTTCTATTTGCCCAAAAAGGATTCAAAGGAACATCTATAAACGACATTGCTAAAGCTTCCGGTGTTTCCAAAGGTCTTGCTTATAATTACTTCAAAAGTAAAAATGATTTAATGTTGGCGGTATTCGGTATGCTGGAGAATGAAATAGGTTCTATCTTTAATGTGATGAAATCCACCGAAGATCCTTTTGAGAAATTGAAAATTATTATTGATTTAACATTTAAAAATTTGAAGAAGGATGAAAAATTTTGGCGTTTGTATATGAGTTTTGCTTTCCAGCCGGAGGTGCAAGATGTTGCTGGTAAATTTATGAGTGAGTTTTTATCGAAAGCATTTAAAGAATTAGATGCGGTATTTAAGCAAATTGGTGTGCCTAATCCAAAAGAAGAAAGTAAAATACTCGGTTCTATTCTTGATGGAATCAGCATTCACTATTTATCCGATAAAGAACACTATCCGATTGATAAAATGAGAAGATTTTTAATTAAAAAGTATAGTAAGGATAATTTAGTTTTATAAAAATTTAGGATAAGATAAAAACCTAACTTCACTTTCGTATATTTGAATTTTTTCTTGC
>JALSNL010000160.1 GCA_026987055.1 Melioribacteraceae bacterium
TAAGATAGTATGTGTAAACCGAAAGGAATAATAAGCCTAAAGAAATTATTACATCACCTTTAAACCAATTTTTTTGAGTTTTGTATATTATTGTAATAATCAATAAATAAAGAAAAAACATTACGGAAAAAACCATTAAATGATTTTTTACTTTTTTATTTTCTTTTCCAAGTACACCGGCAATTTTCAAATATTTTAGTGCATCGTTTTTATCGCGGATTACATTCTTAGTAAATTCTTCTTCGTTCCAAAAAACCGGTTGGGCAGAAGAACTTTTAATAAACTTTTGCCAATCTTTATCATTACTGACTTTCTTAAAGATATCGGTTAAAAAATTTTTCGCTTCGGGATTTGTTCCTTTCTTTAATGCAAATCCACGCCAAAGTACTTCGTTTTTTATATCGTAACCTAACTCTAAAAACGTAGGCACATCTTTTAGCTGTTCTGTTTGCAATCTTTTTTCCGTGGCAATTGCAGCAATCATTAAACTTGGTCTTCCTTTAGCATCAACAGGATTACCAACATAAACAGCACCATGTTTTCCCATAAGTGCGGCAACGGCATCGGAGCCTCCTTCATAAGGAATCCATTCCGCTTTAATGCCAAGTTTTTGCCAAATCTTAATTGCAACAAGGTGATCCAAACCGCCAACTAACGGTCCAAGCCACCTCTGTTTTCCGTTTTTCTTTTTTGCATCTTCTATTATATCTTTTAGAGTTTTAATTTCGGAATTTTTATTTGTTATTAACACTTCCGGATCAACTACCATTCCGGCAAACCAATCAAAATCATCAACGGTTATTCCGGCATTAGTAAGCTGCATTGTTGAAATAAAAGATTTTGTAACGGCTAAAATACTATAACCGTCGGCTCTTTTGCTTAAAATATTTCTCATTGCAATCATACCGGAACCGCCGGTTTTATTTTCAACAAGAAATGTTGTATTAGTATATTTATGAGCTATGTTTGCAAATTGACGTGCCGTAATATCAATACCACTTCCGGGTTTACTATGTACGATAATAGTAATAGGTTTTTCAGGAAAGTTTGCAAAAACATTTAGTATTAAACCGAACTGAAATAATAAAAGATATTTTATAAACAATTTTTTCAAAAGAGCTTATTTCCAATTTTTATACGGATTTTTCATTAACATAGAATTATAATATTTTTTATCTCCGGTAACTTCTTCGCCTAACCAGTCCGGTTTTTCAAACTCTTCGTTTTCATCTTTCAATTCAACTTCTGCAACAATTAATCCTTCATTATCTCCGTAAAATTCGTCAACTTCAAAAGTATGATTACCTACATCAACAAGATATCTGGTTTTATCAATAATACCCGGTTCACAAATTTTTAGTAACTCTTTTACCTCTTCAACAGGAATTTCTTTTTCCCATTCAAAACGGGAAGCTCCGCTTTCATTACCAATTCCTTTAACCGTAATAAAACCTTTATCCCCTTTTATTCTAACTCTTACGGTTCTTTCCGGCACAGATGAAAGATAACCTTGGATAATTCTTTTTTCTTTTTTTACATTTTTTTTGAAATCACCTTTTACTAAAAACTTTCTTTCAATTTCTTTAGACATTTTTAAGTTCCCTAATAATCTTGATTAAAAATAAAATTCTTCATTTGCCAAGGGTTTTTCTATCCATCCGATTACTCTTTTAATTGCTTGCAGATAATTAATATTTTCGTACTCTTCCATTCCGGTATCTTTCATTGTTTTTAATATATCTTCAATTTCAGTTGATTCGGAATTAACCGAACAAACTCTTGCTCCGTTGATTAAAACTTCGGCATATTCACAAATTGTATTGTTTACCATATACCCAAAGCGTAGTTTGGCTACACGTACAGCAGCCAAATCCTTATGGGCTTCAATAATTGATAAAAATTCTTCGGTTGTATAATTCTCTTTTTCTAATTTTGGCATTTCAACTTTGAAAGCAGGAAAAACTTCTTCTTCCAAAACTTTTTTGGATATTGGGAATTCCCCTTTCATTAAAGGATTCCACTGTTCCAAACCTTCTTTTTCTTGTACGAATGTTTTAATATCCATTTTCCCGTTTCGTATTTTGGTATTGTTAATATCATTTGTTTTCGATAAAATATAAATTTCTTTGGATGTTCTTTCCCAAACCTTTTCCGGTACGGGCATTGAAAGGCGGGACAGTAATGCATGAATATCATCAAAGTTTTGTCCGAATGTTCTAAACTCAAATCTTGGTTTAGATTGTTTCCCAATTTCTAATTGCGACATTGTAACTCCGTTATATTAAATAGTTAATAATTTTTTCTTTACCCTGTATTTATCTACGACAACAACAAGATTTAATTTTCTTCTATTTAGATTTTAACTTTCTTCAATCTTTTAAGAGATTTCGGATCTAATTGCCCTTCCTTTTCAGGATATTTTTTAATGTACTTAGCTAATTTTTTATTTACAAATGATGAAGGGATTTTATTTTTTTTAGCAACTTCATATAGCCATTCTAATTCTTTTACGTGAAAATAATTATCGACAAAACCCATTTTGATCGAATCATTTATAAACTCTATACTTACTTTTAAAGAGGAAAATCTTGGAACTGTAGAATCGATATTCTTTTTTAGTAAAAATTCATTTACTGCCGATTCATAAATTTCTCTATCAAAACCAAGCTGCTTACCCATTTTGTTAAGTAATTCAACTTCTTTTTGATGAATTATGTTATCTTTTTTTATAAGTATTAAGAGTCCCCTTAAAAAATTACCGGTATCGATATAAGATAGTTTCATTAATTACTCTAATTGATTAAAATTTAATTAAAAAAAATAACAAAATTGGATAATACTTTACGTAGTATTTTTTGGGTAATTATAACCACCCGTTTTTTCTATACCAATCAACTGTACTTTTCATTCCTTCACTTAATGAAATTTGCTGTTTATAATTAAAATCCCTTTTTGCTTTAGAAACATCGCACGTCCAGTTCTCTTGAACAAAATCTTTTGCTTTTTCCAAGTTAAACGTTGCAGGTTTGGAAGTAAAAAAATTAAAGAAATGAGAAATTGCGCCTATAATATAAATTATAAAATGTGGTATTCTAATTCTGATAGCTTTTTTACCAATAGCTTTCTCCATTTCATCACTAATCATATTCCAATCGTATATTTCTTCGGAACTTACAAAATATATTTCTCCGGAAGTTTTATCTGACAAAGCAGCCAAATATAAACCGTTCACAAAATCTCTTCCGTTTAACAGACTTAATTTTTTATTATTGAAACCAACCAATGTCATTATACCTTTTTGAAAACCTTTAAACATTGCATAAATATCCGTTTCCCTTTCTCCGTATAAAGCCGGAGCTCTGCAAATTGTAATTGGCAACTTATCCATATAGGATTTTGCAACTTTTTCTTCGGCTAATTTACTTTTTCCATAAGTTGTAATCGGGTGAGGTTCGGTTTCTTCTGTACACGGTTTTCCGTCTAACGATGGACCGCAAGCTGTTAAACTGCTTACAATAATAATTTTGTCTATTTCCGGATTAACTTTTGCAGTAACTTCAAGAAGGTTTTTGGTAGTATCAACATTCCCCTTGAAAAATCCTTCTTTATTTTTTGAACGTACAACACCTGCAACATGAAATAAATAGTTTGCACCATTTATAACATCCTCTAATTTATCTTTATCAAAAAGTCCGCAATCAAAAATTTCCACATCTTTATCTTTTAACCATCTTAGATTACTGGACTTTCTGGTAATACATCTAACTTCAAAACCTTTGTTTAATAAAAGATCAACTAAATGAC
>JALSNL010000161.1 GCA_026987055.1 Melioribacteraceae bacterium
TTGAGCCAACGGTAAAGTTTTACCATAGTTAATTGTATTTGTTTGTCTTCTCATATAAGCTTTCCAAGCATCAGAACCGGATTCACGTCCGCCACCGGTTTCTTTTTCGCCTCCAAAAGCTCCGCCGATTTCAGCACCGGATGTACCGATATTTACATTTGCAATTCCGCAATCGGAACCGGAAGCTGATAAGAATGTTTCGGCTTCTTGCAAATTGTTTGTAAATATTGCAGAAGATAATCCTTGAACAACTCCATTATGCAATTCAATTGCTTTATTTACGCTTCCTCTGTATTTTATTAAATACAATATTGGTGCAAAGGTTTCTTCTTGTACAATTTTGTAATGATTTTTTGCTTCAACAAGTGCGGGACGAACATAACAACCTGAACCGTAACCTCTACCTTTAAGAACTTCACCACCATAAATAACTTTGCCACCTTCTTTTTCAGCTAGTTTCAGTGCATTGGTAAAATCAGCAACAGCGGCTTTATCAATCAACGGACCAACATGATTTTTCTCATCCATAGGATTACCAATCTTCAAACTCTTGTATGCTTTAAGTAAAGATTTTTTAACTTTATCGTAAATACTTTCGTGAATGATTAATCTTCTTGTTGTTGTACATCTTTGTCCGGCTGTACCAACTGCTCCGAAAACAATTGCAGGTAACGCCATTTTCAAATCTGCATTAGGTGTTAAAATTATTGCGTTGTTTCCGCCAAGTTCCAGAATTGCTTTTCCGAATCTCTTCGCAATAACTTCTGCACCGTGTCTTCCTACATAAGTAGAACCGGTAATTGAAATTAAAGGTAATTTTTTATCATTCAACATTTTTTCACCAACCGAAGAACCTTTACCAATAACCAAGTTAAATAAACCTTCCGGAAGATTATTTTCTTTTATTACTTCACCGATAATATTTTGAACGGCAATTGCAGTTAGCGGAACTTTAGAAGAAGGCTTCCATAAATTAGTATCGCCGCAAACAGTTGCCAACATAGCATTCCACGACCAAACGGCAACAGGAAAGTTAAAAGCTGAAATTGTTCCTACAACACCAAGCGGATGATATTGATCGTACATTCTGTGATGAGGTCTTTCAGAAGCCATGGTAAAGCCATAAAGTTGACGTGATTGACCAACTGCAAAATCGCAAATATCAATCATTTCCTGAACTTCGCCCAAACCTTCTTGAAGTGATTTTCCCATTTCGTAAGAAACTAAATGACCTAACGGGTCTTTATATTTACGTAATTTATGCCCAATTTGTCTTACAATTTCTCCACGCTTAGGAGCAGGTACATTGCGCCATTCTAAAAATGCTTGATGTGCTGTTTTTACTACAGCATCGTAATCTTCTTTGGATGCTTGATAAACAGTGGCAATAAGTTTTCCGTCTGCCGGTGAATGAATTTTAAGTTCACCTTCTGTTTTTGTTGTGTTCCATTTTAATCCGGTTGAAGAACCGTAATTTACTTTTTTAATTCCTAGTATTTTTAAGAAGTCCATAAATATTTTCCTATTAATTTGTTAAAATTTTACTTCAAATTTAGTAAGTTTTTTTTAATTCTCTCATATTTTTTTTCGCTTTCCTATTCTTTATTTTCTTATTGATTTTTTTTGAAAAATCATATTAAAATATTATTTTATATTACCAAATAAATTAAGGATTTATTCACTACTTGCATTAATACGGCTCCATGTTAGGAGTCGTATTAGTTTTAAATTATGACTACAGGAAAACTCTATATAGTTGCCACACCGATAGGAAATTTATCTGATATTTCTTTAAGAGCAATTGAAGTATTTAAAGAAGTTAATTTTATTGCTTGCGAAGATACAAGAGTAACGTCCAAATTGTTAGCTTTGAATAATACCAAAACAGAACTAATTTCTTTTAATGCAAGAAGTGAAACTAATAAAATTGATTATGTACTGAAAAGAATTTTAAAAGGAGAATCTTGTGCTTTGGTTTCCGATGCCGGAACTCCTACAATTTCCGATCCGGGTGTTAGGTTAGTAAACGAAGCAATCAAAAATAAAATTGAAATTATTGGAGTTCCCGGAGCAAACGCAGCAATTCTGGCTTTAAGTATTTCAGGCTTACCAACGGATTCTTTTTTGTTTGAAGGTTTTCTTCCGCAAAAAAAAGGAAGACAAAAAAAATTGAAGGAATTGGTGATAGAAAAAAGAACTATTGTGTTGTATGAATCGGTTTACAGAATTGAAAAACTTATTAAAGAATTAAATGAATATATGCCGGAAAGATTTATTGTTGTTCACCGTGAACTTACTAAAATGTTTGAAGAAACTTGGCGAGGTTTACCTTCCGAACTGCTTACAGAACTTCCTAACAAAATAATTAAGGGTGAGTTTGTAGTTATAATTGCTCCTATTGGTTGGAATCAAAATTAGTGATTCTATTTTTCTTAAAGTTTATTTACAATGTTTTGATTATTTTTCAACACTTAAAATTTAATCCGAAAGTTTAATGCTAGAAATAAAAAACATTAAAAAATATTATAATTCCAAACCGGTTGTAAATGACTTATCTTTTAAAGTAACGGAAGGAAACATTTTCGGTTTACTTGGTCCAAACGGAGCGGGTAAAACTACAACATTAAGAATTATTCTCGGCATATTGCTTCCGGCTTCAGGCAACGTTTATTTTAACGGACAACCAACAAACGAATCTTTTTTTAATTTAACCGGTTACTTGCCTGAAGAACGAGGACTTTATCCCAAAAGTAATGTTAGAAACATTCTTAGTTATCTTGGTAAGTTAAAAGGTGTTGGCAGAGCAAAAGTAGAAAAGAATATTAATTATTGGTTAGAGCGCTTGGAACTTACTCAATATAAAAAATATAAGCTGGAAGAATTATCCAAAGGTAATCAGCAAAAAATTCAATTTATATCCGCCATTATTCATCAGCCTAAAGTTTTAATTTTGGATGAACCTTTTTCCGGGTTTGATCCGCTTAACCAAAATATTTTTAGAGAAATAATTGTTGAACTTAGTAAAGAGCGATATGTTATTCTTTCAACACATCAAATGGATTTGGCGGAAAGTTTATGTAAAGAGATTGTTTTAATAAATAATGGCAAAGAAGTAATTAGCGGAACTCTGGGAAATATTCTTTCTACCGATAAAAATTTATACGAAGTTTCTTTTTCTTCCAATATTACAGAACAGGATTTTAATAAATTTAATTCTGTAAATATAATCTCAAAGAAAGAAAATACTGTAATTATAGATTTGGCGGAAGTTTCACCGGCTTATTTCATCAAAGAGATTTCGAAACTTTATGAAGTAAGTGAATTTAAAAAAATTAAACCGTCACTGCACCAAACATTTTTATCATTAATAAATTCAGACCAATAATATGTTAAAAGCTTTAACAATAGCAAAATGGGAATTTCTTGAACGCATAAAACGTAAATCATTTATATTTTCTATGATTGTTATGCCTTTGTTAATAGTAACTTTCAGCTTATTGCCTTCTATGTTAATAAGCGATATTAAAGACTCCCCGATGCCGTTGGGATTGGTTGACTTTACAAATCAATATAAAAAAGATTTTAGCAATGAACTTTCCAAATTTATTTTGCCGGATGGACAACCGACTTTTTTGATTTTAAATTTTTCAAACAACGGAACCGATAAAGAATCCATTTTAAGTTTTGCCGATAAACAAGTTTTAAACAACGGTGTAAACGGTTACGTCATTATTGAGAAAAATAAAGGTTTACATTTAACTTTTAGAACTAACGGCTTGTAC
>JALSNL010000162.1 GCA_026987055.1 Melioribacteraceae bacterium
ATCGTTTTTATATTTTTCTACTAATTCGTCAACATCTTGTAACATCTCTTCCGTAACTTCAGAAGTCGGTTCATTATATATTTCACTTCCGTCATCCGAATACCTAACACCTCTTAATATATCTACTCCATTGGAATCTTCTTCGGGGAATAACTGTCTTATACTTATAAAATATTTAAAATGATATTTATGAACTTTGTCCATCAACTCATCTTCATCTCTAACCCACATAAAATTATCGAAATTTGCATTTTTGTAATAAATGAAATCCGAATCATTATACGGAGCACCGCGCCAAGCATAGGGCGGATTGTAAGCAGTTAATAAAAAGTTTTTGATAGTAGAATTACTTTTTGCTGCATTATTACTTTTAACAAAATATTCTGTTTTTCGGGCATGTAAACCACTAACAACCCAAAACAGAAAACTTAACAAAAATATCTTTGAATAATTTTTCTTCATAACCTGCCTAATATTTTAAGCTTTATTATTTTAGTATATAAAATAAAAAAATTACCAATCTTAACAAAAATTGTAAAGGGTTTATAATAAAAAACTGTGGATATTACCTAATTGTCGGAATAGGAACGCAGATTATTATGATTGTTTATGATTTGTTAAGATATATTTTACAAAACAAATGTTTCGCCAATAGTATCAAGTCCTAAAGCAATGTTATATTTTTTAACTGAATTTTTTAACCAATCAATAGGTTCATCGTAAGGTTCAGCACCAAGACGAAACGTTTTACAATGTATGGGAATAAAATATTTTGCACCAATATTCTCTGCCATTATTAAAGCTTCTTCGGGATTGCAATGAACATCTTTCCAAGGATTGTAAGCACCTATTGGCATAATTGCGATGTCTATGTTTTTATCTTTTATAATTCCATATTTATCCGTCATAGCGGTATCACCGCCAAATAAAATACTTTTATTATTTTTTTCAAGTAAATATGCATTGTAACTTCTTCCGTTTTTATAACCGCGCGAGCGGTCTTTTTCCCAAGGGAAACGCCAACCGAAATGTTTTGTTTCAATTGCCGTAATATTTATGTCTGATACTTCAATTGTTTCTTTCCAATCAATAACCGAAACGGATTTCCATTTCAAATCATAAATAACATCTTTTGTTTGTTCGGCTGTTACCACTTCTATTTTATTTGGAAATTTTTCTGTTATGGATTTTAAAGTAGGATAATCCGTATGATCGAAATGTGCGTGCGAAAGTAAAACAATATCCGGCCTTGGTAATTCTTCTATAGTTAATGCCGGCGGAATAATTCGCTTGGGTCCAAATGTTAAACCTATAACTTTCAGTCCTATTTGATTTAGCATAACCGGATCGGTAAGAATTATAGTTCCGTAAAAATTTATTAAAACGGTCGAATGTCCGATCCATGCAATATTTATTTGATTATTACTCCATTTTTCCGGTTTGGGTTTTTCTCCCATAAACATCTTTTGTTTGTTGCTTTTTGCCAAAAGAAATTTTGGTAAAATTAACAAACCGAATGAAGCTAAAAAACTTTTCTTTATAAATTTTCTTCTGTTTTGTCTCATCTTATTTTTTTGGAAGAACAACTTTATTAGTCAATTCATTTACATCATCCGGTTTTATTGGGAAATGTTTGCTTAGTATTTCCCCTATTTTTATAATTCCATTTATTATTCCTTCGGCAAAATATCCATGAGAAAAATCAGTTTGCATTTTAGCAGCAACATCTTCCCAAACAGAGTTTCCAACTAGCTTGTTTATTCCTTCGTCAGCAAGTATATAAAATTGTCTTTCTTCCAAAACAAATAACAACAATATTCCGGTTTTATCTCTTGTTTGATGCATATTTAATCTGTAAAATTCTTTTTCTGCCAAATCTTTTATCGAAGAATTTCGTTCGCTGAATTTTCTATTTTCTTTAAGACTAACTCTAATTTCTCCGGAAGTTTTAAGCTCTGCTTTTTTTATTGCATCGGAAATCCTTAAAAACTCATCATCATCAAAAAAATGATAAATTAGTTCATTCATAATATTTCGCTCATTTTATTTTATTATTTTTATAATTGAAATTTAAGCATATAATAAAGTTATAAAAATAAAAGGAAATTGACCTATGTATAAATTAGTACTATTACGTCACGGACAAAGCGAATGGAATCTTAAAAATTTATTCACCGGTTGGACGGATGTTGATTTAACCGAGCAAGGAAGAGCTGAAGCATTGCAAGCCGGAAAACTTTTAAAAGAAGGCGGTTATACTTTTGATGTTGCCTACACATCTGTTTTGAAACGAGCAATAAGAACATTAAACATTGTTTTGGATGAAATGGATTTAATGTGGTTACCGGTTATAAAAAATTATAAACTAAACGAAAGACATTACGGAGCTTTACAAGGTTTGAACAAAGCCGAGACCGCTGAAAAATATGGTGATGAACAAGTTTTAATTTGGAGACGAAGTTACGACGTTCCGCCACCGGCACTTGAAGAAACCGATGAAAGATATCCGGGACACGACCCAAGATATGCAAAGCTTGATAAATCCGAACTTCCTTTAACGGAAAGTTTAAAATCTACCGTAGAAAGATTTATTCCTTATTGGAACGAAGAAATTGCTCCGGCAATAAAGTCGGGAGAAAAAGTTATAATTGCCGCTCACGGAAACAGCTTGCGCGCATTGGTTAAGCATTTGGATAATATGAGTGAAGAAGAAATTGTAAAACTAAATATTCCAACCGGTGTTCCTTTGGTTTATGAATTGGATGAAAATTTAGAACCGATTAAACATTATTATCTTGGTGACCAAGAAGCAATTGCTAATGCAATAAATGCAGTGGCAAACCAAACAAAGAAAAAAGATTGACAAACAATAGATATTTTTTACAAGAAGTATAAAAGATATGATAAAATAAAAATGGCATCTTAAAAGATGCCATTTTATTAAAAACTATTTCTAAATAATTTTACTTAAGCAGTAGCATCTTTTTACTGATAATATGATTATTTGTTTTTAAAGTATAAATATAAGAGCCGCTAGCTAAATTTCCGGCATTAAAATCAGCATTGTAAGTTCCGGCACTAAGTAATTTGTTATTTATCAATACAGCAACTTCTCTGCCCAGCATATCATAAATCCTTAAATCCACATTTGATTTATTAGCCAGACCAAAAGAAATTTTTGTTGTCGGGTTAAACGGATTAGGATAATTTTGCTCTACATAGAAATTATTCGGGATAGTATTTTCTTGTTTTTCTACACCAACAATATTTAGAAAACCAACAGAAGTTGCTTTATTTTTTGCTGCAATAGCATTAGCTTTAATTTCATTTAAATTATCACCGGCAACTACTGCAAATGTTGCCCACACCGTATCACCAGGAGCAATATCACCAATATTTACGCCTTGATAGTCTCTATATTCTGCAGCAGTAGTTATATTTACCCCCTTTGTTGATATAAATTTGAATAATTCTTGTCTCGCTTGTAAATCACTTGAGGGGTTGAAATCAGTAATTTTAAAACCGGTTAATGTATTTAAGCAAGCTATACCAAAATATTTTGTAGTATCAGCTGTGCTATTCATATAAACCAAATTTGTAGCTTCATCAAATCCTCCAACATTTGCACCTGAATTTGGTAATACATCCCAGTCAATAAAAATACCGGCATAAAAATCTTTTAAAGTTTTAGCTGTTTTATTGATGTAACCATAACGTATAAAAACAAATTTATCCGTTGTATTGGAGTATGTTTGTTGTAATATTGTTACT